>JAURKN010000012.1 GCA_030831725.1 Ferruginibacter sp. | reverse complement strand
TCTTTTTGAGGTAATTCCCAAAAGGTCGCGCAGTTCTTCCTGTGCTTTTACCTGGATTCTGATTGCATCGTGAGCCATTTCAAGGGCTTTGATCAGATCTTCTTCCTGGCATTCATCGCTTTCCCCTTCAACCATCATGATATTTTTGTTGGTAGCGGCTATAATGAATTCCAGGTCGGATTCTTTCATTTGAGAACGGGTTGGATTGATTACCATGTTTCCGTTAACCCTTCCAATTCTTACTTCGGAGATGATCTCCATGATGGGAATGTCGGATACAGCGAGTGCTGCAGATGCGGCCAAGCAGGCCAATGCGTCTGGAAGAATCTCGTCGTCTGAAGAAATGAGAGATACCAATACTTGAACATCACAAAGATAATCTTCAGGGAAAAGAGGTCTGAGTGCTCTGTCGATCAAACGTGAGGTCAAAATTTCGTAATCGTTCAATCTTGCTTCTCTTTTGAAAAATGATCCCGGAACTCTTCCAGCGGATGCAAACTTTTCTTGATAATCAACGGAAAGTGGGAAAAAGTTCTGTCCTGGCTTAGGTTCTTTGTTGGCAACAACTGTTGCCAGAATGATGCAATTTCCTTGTCTTACAGTAACAGCACCATCGGCCTGACGAGCCAATTTGCCGGTTTCGATGGTGACGATGCGTCCACCACCCATATCAAAAGAAACAGATTTTGGTTGTAAAAATGACATATGAATAGAGTTTTTTCCGTTCAGTTTTTAATCTGAACAGAAGATGAATAAAGGAATGCGTTACAAGAACAAAAACCCAACTTATAAGAGTTGGGATATGATTTGTTGTAGATTACGCATTCATAAAGATTACTTACGGAGACCTAATTTCTCAATGAGGGCGCGATAACCGGTAAGGTCATGCTTATTGAGATATGTGAGCAAACGCTTACGCTTACCTACCATCATCATCAATCCACGCTGTGAAGAGAAGTCTTTTTTGTTCTGCTTCAGGTGGTTTGAAATATGATTGATACGCTCGGTGAGCATAGCTACCTGTCCTTCGATGGAACCGGTATTGGTTGATTTTCCGCCATAAGTTTGAAAGATGGCTGCTTTCTTTTCGCTTGTTAAATGAGACATTTCTTTGTTTTTTAAAACCCTGTGTTTTATTTCTATTATTTTCGCGTGCGAAGGTAGTTCTTTTCCTTGAATTTAGCTACATATCGGGCTTTTTTCTTGTAAAAACCTTCAAAATATGGTATTTCCGTTGGTAAAAAACTGATTTTTTTACCCCTGTCAATGAAAAAACAGAGATTTTGGCCAAAATCTATTTTACAGTAACAAACGATTTGAACACGGATCAGCGAATGATACGTATTTGTTCATCTCTTGTTACTGCCGGACACGAAGTTATGCTGATTGGAAGATCTCTGTCAGATTCAAATCCCCTTGAAAATCGGCCATACAAGCAAAAAAGAATCCGTTGCTTGTTTAAAAAGGGGTTTTTATCATATGCAGAGTTCAATATTCGACTTTTCTTTTTTTTGTGGTTTGAGAAACGACCGAATTTGATCGGAGCCGTGGATCTTGATACAATCTTACCTTCTTTATGGATCAGCCAATGGAAAGGTTGTAAAAGAATATATGATGCACATGAGCTTTTTTGTGAGATGAAAGAGATTGTCGAAAGACCAATGATTTATCGTATTTGGAAAAAAATTGAGCAATATGCTGTTCCGAAATTCAAATATGGGTACACCGTTAATCAGCAAATCGCAGAAGAATTCAAAAAAATATATAAACTTGATTATGGTGTTATCAGAAGCATATCCTTAAAGAACGATGTGAATCCTGATAAGCCAAGACAGAGGAAAATTATTTACCAGGGTGCGGTTAATGAAGGAAGATGTTTTGAGCAGCTTATACCGGCCATGAAAAACGTGAATGCTGAACTTCACATTTTTGGCAGTGGCAATTTCATAGAGCAAGCTGTTGCATTGGTGGAACTACATGAATTAAAAAACAAGGTTTTTTTTCATGGAATCGTTTCTCCGGATCAACTAAAAAAAATAACACCTGAATATCGCATTGGTATTACGCTGTTTGAACCAAACGCAAAAAGCAACTATTTCTCCCTTGCCAATCGTTTTTTTGATTATTTACACGCAGGAGTTCCTCAATTGACCTCAGATTTTCCTGTATATCGAGAAATGAACAATCAGCATGAAATTGCGTTATTGATTAGTGATATTTCCCCCGTTTCCATAGCAAACCATCTTAATCTGCTTTTGCAGGATGATCAACTATGGCTGAAATTGCATAATAATTGCACTTCGGCAGCAGCTGAATGGAACTGGGAGAAAGAATCTGAAGTTTTGATTCAATTTTATCGAAATGTCCTTGCCTGAAGAAATACATATTGTCACACATCAGGTTCCCTGGCCAGTTGATTTTGGCGGGGTATTCGACTTGTTCTACAAGATAAAGTCGCTGTCGGAAACCGGAATCAAAATCCACCTTCATTGTTATACCAAAAAAGGGGAACATGCTCCGATACTCGAACGTTTTTGTGCAACGGTAAACTATTATCCAAGAACGTCTTTTTTCTCAGGAACTCGCTTTCATTTGCCTTACATTGTCAGGTCGAGGTCTTCTCAGAAGTTGATTGAAAACCTAAGAATAGATACATTCCCGATAATTTTTGAAGGAATACATACCACTTTTCCGCTTCTACATGATTTGGGTAAAGACAGAAAAATTAAAATTCGTCTACATAATGTCGAGTTCATGTATTACAGAAGACTCGCGGAGTTGGAGACTGATTTTTTTCTTAAACTCTATTTCAAACTCGAATCTTTTCTCCTGAAATCATATGAGAAAAAGATGGCTAGGTTGTTCGATTTTTGGTCGGTAAGTGAAAAAGATGCAGGTATTTACAAAGATCAACTCCATTGCAAGAATATCTCTTTTCTTCCTGTTTTTCTGCCCTGGAAAAATGTTTCCTCTCCTTCTGGGTTGGGAAACTATTGTCTTTACCATGGTAATTTGGAGGTGAATGAAAATATAAAAGCCGTTGAATGGTTACTGGATGAAGTTTTCAGTAAAAATGAAATACCGCTGGTTATCGCCGGAAAAAATCCATCGCCATCATTGAAGCAGAAAGTATATCAATATAAACACACCTGTATCGTTGAAAATCTTTCGGAGCATGAATTGGACGATTTGATTTCAAAAGCCCAAATCAATATACTTCCTTCTTTCAATCATACAGGAATCAAGCTAAAAGTGATGCATGCCCTTTTCAAAGGACGACATTGTCTTGTGAATCAAGAAGCCATTGAAGGTTCAGGAATAGAATCGGGATTTGAGGTATTTGATGGTTCAATCGATCTCTCAAAAAAAATAGAACATTATTTCAATCTCCCATTTACAGAAGAGGATTTGAATAAGAGAGTTTTGGGACTTAAGCGATACGATAATGAGGGTTTGGCTGCGGAAATCAAGACGTGGCTATGCTAGCATTATCAACCACTTTTCCTTGTTCTGTCTTTATCGTTCTAGCAGGGAATTTATTGATAACCATATAATCGTGCGTGGCCATAACAATGGTTGTTTCGAAATCCTTGCAGATATGGAAAAGCAATTGCATGATTTCATCGCTGGTCTCTGGATCAAGGTTACCCGTCGGTTCATCAGCAAGTATCAATCGTGGTGAGTTTAACAGCGCTCTTGCGATATCGACACGTTGTTGTTCGCCTCCACTCAATTCAAATGGCATTTTGAATCCTTTTGATTTCAGGTTCACTTTTTCCAGCACATCGGTTATACGGTCTTTGATCAATTGTTCATCTTTCCATCCAGTGGCTTTCAATACGAATCTCAGGTTTTCATTGACATTTCTATCTGTCAACAATTGAAAATCCTGAAACACCACCCCAAGGTTTCTTCTTAAAAAAGGTACTGTTTTCCAAGTGAGTCCTTTAAGATTGTGTCCGACAACCCACCCTTCCCCTTCCGTGAGCTCCAAATCTCCGTATAATGTTTTCAGGAGACTGCTTTTTCCGGTTCCTGTTTTTCCAACCAGGTATACGAATTCGCCTTTTTCTACTGAGATATTGACGTTGTTGAGCACAAGATTACCGCTTTGGTAAATATTTACATTTTTAAGTTCTATGATTGACTGAGACATGCTTAAAAGTTGAACTTGATGGTTATTTACAAATGTATCGATTGTGTCATGAATAAACAATTACTTCATCACCAAACCTGATTTCCAAAGATTTTTTAACATCCTCTTCCACCCTGCCAATGATTTGTGCATCAATACCGAAAGATTGAGCCAATGAAATGAAACCTGATGCGCTTGATTCAGGGCAGTAAATCTCGAGTCTGCAACCCATATTGAACACTTCGAACATTTCTCTATTACTGCTATTGCTGTTCTTTTGCAACAATTGAAATACAGGTGGTGGATTGAATAGATTGTCTTTTACGACTTTCATATTACCAGGCAAATACTTCAGACATTTGGTTTGACCACCACCGCTGCAATGGATCAAACCGTGGATATCTTCAAAGTGATTTTGTAACATTTTCATGATCACCGGGGCGTAAGTCCTTGTGGGAGAAAGAAGCATTTTTCCAAGATTTTCAAAATGATTTTCTGCTTCAAGAGGGTTGTCTGTAAGTCGATTTTTCCCAATATAAACCACATCATCATTTAACCCCGGATCAAAGCTTTCAGGATATTGATTGGCATACGATTTTTCAATTGCGTCGTGTCTTGCAGATGTCAGTCCGTTGCTTCCAATGCCGCTATTGTATTCATTTTCATAGTTGGCTTTCCCGTAACTGGCTAAACCGACAATCACATCGCCCGGTTGGATTTTCTCGTTGGTTATCACCTTTTTTTTGGGCCACCTTGCGGTCATGGTGCCATTTACGGCCACAGTTCTTACAACGTCGCCTACATCTGCGGTTTCTCCACCGAGGTAATGAATTTCCACACCATAGGAATGAAGCATATCAAAAATCGATTGGGAGCCGTTGATGATGGTGTTCAATACGGAGCCGGGTATCAAATGTTTGTTTCTGTCTATTGTGGAATTGAAAACGATATCGGTAAATATGCCCACGCAAAGCAAATCATCCAAATTCATCACAATGGCATCCTGGGCTATTCCTTTCCAAACAGAAATATCTCCGGTTTCTTTCCAATAGAGATAAGCCAAAATGCTTTTTGTTCCTGCCCCATCTGCGTGCATTACATTCACAAAAGCATCGTCTTTGCAGAGATAATCAGGATATAACTTGCAAAATGCAAACGGAAACAAGCCCTTGTCCAATTTTTCCGTTGCTGAAAGTACTTCCTCTTTGTGTGCAGAAACACCTCGTTGGTCGTAGAGTGATTTATTTTGACTCATGGTGCAAAACTAAATTGGATTTATCGATTTCTCGTGTATTATTATCCATAGTTTTACACCCGATTTATGGTCATTCACCCAAATGCAGCAGAATTAACCCTGCCCGGAAAAACAGTCGTCACAGTTGGTAGTTTCGACGGTGTACATACCGGACACAGAAAGATATTAAACCGACTCATTGAAATTTCCAATTCAATCGGAGGTAATGCGGTAGTAATCACCTTTCATCCTCACCCAAGACATTTTTTGACAAATCACGGCAAACCATTGTTTCTTTTGAACACTTTGGATGAGAAAGCCCGCCTTCTCTCCGATTTAGGAATCGATCATCTTGTTCTTGTCAATTTTGATGAGAAATTCGCATCCATGAGTCCGGAACAGTACATTGAAGATTTTCTGATTGCAAAATTCAATCCACACACAGTGGTAATCGGTCATGACCATCGATTTGGCAAAGAGAGGGCTGGCGGATTTGAACTGATGGAGCAATACGCTCAAAAGGGTTCTTTTTGTTTGGAAGAAATTCCGGCTTATGAAATCAAGCAGGCTACCATCAGCAGCACATTGATCCGAGAAAAAATTCAGGAAGGCGAGATAGAAATGGCAAACCAATCATTGGGTTATGATTATGAATTTTCAGCAGCAGTCATTGAGGGCAATAAGTTGGGCAGAACCATTGGATTTCCGACAGCGAATCTGGAACTGACTGAGCCAAACAAATTGGTACCCGGTTATGGGGTTTATGTGGTAACTGTGTTGATGGATAATGACCAGGTTTTTCAAGCGATGATGCATATCGGAGATCGTCCGAGCATTCACGATTTAAAAAGGTCCATCGAAGTGCATGTTCTCGGATTTGATGGCAATCTGTATGGTAAAACAATCAGAGTGAAGCTTCACAGCAAGTTGAGGGGTGTTACACCCTTTCCCAATTTGGATGCACTTAAAACACAGCTTCTTGCAGACAGGGAAAACGCGATTCAATATTTTTCCCGACTAATTTGATTTTTTTTGAACTTCAGTTTCTATTTTCTTTTCCACAACCACAAGATCTGAAAGGGAGACAATCATAGGAACAGCGCCTACCTGCAATAGGG
>JAURKN010000166.1 GCA_030831725.1 Ferruginibacter sp. | reverse complement strand
CTTAAAAATTGGGTGAAAAAAGGAGGAAAATTGATTGTGATGGAAGGTTCCTTGAGTCAATTGGCCTCTGGTGATTGGGGGGTTAAACTCAGAAAAGAAAAGGAGAATACAGATTCCAAATCTGAAAACTCTTCTGTTACACCCAGATATGAAAACAGAGAAAGGGATCAAATCGTAGGGAACAGCCCCGGTGCGGTATTCAGTATTGATATGGATGAAAGTCACCCTCTAGCTTTCGGATACCAGAATAGATATTATTCACTTAAACAAAACGATCTTTTGATGGATTACACGAAGGAAGGTTGGAATGTGGGCGTATTGAAGCAATGTCAACCCGTTTCAGGCTTCGTAGGTTCTGCTGCCAAAAACAAATTGCAAGATGGTGTTGTGATCAGCGTAAACGATTTCGGAAACGGAAAATTGATTTGTTTCGCCGACAATCCGATATTCAGAAACTTTTGGGAAAATGGTAAATTGATGTTGGCCAATGCCATTTTCATCGTCCGTTGATTACTCCTCAACTTCAATCAAATAGGTGATGAGTTCTTTGCCATTTATGAGAACCGTCACTTTGTACTCGGCTTCCTTTTTGAAAATATGGTCGATGAAATAGTCATTCCCTTCACCTTCTAGGTTTGCGTTGATGGTTTGGGCGGGTTTGTTGCCCTCAGACATTTTCAATTCAACGCGCGAAGATTCCTGTAAAGACTGCAATCTTAAACTGAATCTGAATTTTTGATTCAATTTCGCTTTGTATTTTCCTTTGTCAGGGAAAAATCCGGCTAATCCGTTTTCATAGGAAGCCCTGCCGGTTATCGGTTTTCCTATAAAATCTTTCAGGCCGGATGGTCCGCGGCTCAGTAGCCAGGCGGTATTGTCAGGATAATGCTCTAGGTTGAAAATCTCTTTGTTGGGGAAAAAATAAACATCTGAAAATTCAGGGTAAAAAGTTACCCATTTTGAATCGCTGAATCCAGCGCTTTTGAATGCGTCTACATAATACCATTCAGAAGGGGTATTCCCGAGTTGAACCACATTCCATGAAGCGTTTACCTGTTCAGGTATCTCATCAAACTGTTCCGTATTGTATTTGACAAATCCATCCACGACAAGACATCTGATATTGCACTGACTGCACATTTCCTGATAAAGATTGGCAAAGCCCAATGCATTTGAAGTGCGCAATGCAACAACATTTTCGGGCAACGTATTCTTAGGGTCGGATGATTTTATGGCTTTGATGTTCCAAGAAATGTTTCTTCCAATCCAGCAGTAAATGGCCATCGCTTTTTGCCTTTTGCTGTTGTATGGGGAAGTGACCGTTTCTGTAATGTTAGCCACATTCATTCCAGATAATTTGCCCAGCTTGATGATGTCTTTATCGATGGCTTCCAATTGTTCTTTATTGGATTGTGCCGTGCCCGAAAATTGCAAGGCCAAGGTTAAGGCAAACAGGAAAATATTTTTGCTGAGCTGCATTTATTTTTGCTTTTGGCGAATCGCATCGCGTTTGGTTTCAAATTCGGTCCATTGCTGATCTGTCAGAACGGCCCTCATTTTTTTCTGCTTTTCCAGTTGCAGCGATATTATTTTAGCTTTTGACATTTCCGCGGTAAGGGTAGTATCTTTTTCAATGGCCTCTCTTTCTTTTTTAAACTGACGATTGATTTTGGTGAGTTTTTCTTTTTGTTCATTCGTCAGTTCCACTTCTTTTATGGCTTTTCTTGAGCTGCTGTCTTTGGGTGTGATATCAACTCTTTTTTGCTGTGCCATTGACGTGAATGAGATACCAAGGGCGAACATTAGGATCCATGTTTTTTTCATACTTCTGTTTTTTCGGCTACAATATAAAAAAATCCTCCCGAAGGAGGATGTTTATGTTTTCAAACGGGGAATTTAACGTAAGAACAACAGTTCGCGATATTTTGGTAAAGGCCAAAGTTCGTCGTCAATCATCAGTTCCAGTTTGTCTGCATGGTATCTGATGGTATCGAAATGTTTCTCTTTCACTTCTTCGCAATATGCGATTGCTTTTTCCCTGGTGTCTTTGAGGTCGTTCGCTTTTTTACGTGCATTAATCATTGATTCCACGTGCTGGCTGATCACATTCATATGCTCGCTGATTTTTTTCAGGATATCCAGTTGGCTATGGAAACTGGAATCAGCTAAGCCGAGCTGTTTCAGTCCTTGGACGTTTTCTATCAAGTTGTTCTGATATTTTACGGCTGAAGGAAGGATTTGTGTGGTGGCAAGATCGCCCATCACCCTTGCTTCGATTTGCACTTTTTTCACATAGTCCTCAAGCATGATTTCATGACGAGCTTCGAGTTCCAGGTGATTGTAAATATGATTGTCTTCAAATAGTTTTTTCGCTTTATCTGAAGCGTAGGCGTCGAGGGCTTTTGGGGTGGTTTTTACATTTGCAAGTCCACGTTTTTTCGCTTCTTTTTCCCACTCATCGCTGTAGCCGTCACCTTCAAACAAGACTTTCTTGCTGTCTACGATATAGCGCTGAATCACTTGCAATAAAGCGACTTCTTTTTTCTCGCCTTTTTCGATGATGGCATCCACTTCTTTTTTGAAGTTTTTCAGGGTTTCAGCCATTACGGTGTTCAAAACCGTCATAGGTCCTGCGCAATTGGCAGATGAACCCACGGCCCTGAATTCAAATTTGTTTCCGGTGAATGCGAATGGAGAGGTTCTGTTACGATCAGTATTGTCAAGCATCAGCTCAGGAATGCTCTTGTGTATATCCAGTTTGAGGATGGCCTCGTCTGCTTCATCGAAGTTTCCGCTCACGCGTTGTTCGATTTGTTCCAACACGTTGGTCAGGTATTTTCCGATGAATATGGAAATGATGGCAGGAGGGGCTTCATTTGCACCAAGGCGATGGTCGTTGCTGGCGCTGGCTATGGAAGCGCGAATCAATTCTGAGTAATCATGAACCGCTTTGATGGTATTAACAAAGAAGGTCAGGAACATCAAATTGGTTTTTGGTGTTTTACCGGGTGCCAACAAGTTAACACCGGTATCAGTGCTCATGCTCCAGTTATTGTGTTTTCCGCTTCCATTCACGCCGGCAAATGGTTTTTCATGAAGCAAAACGAGCAGGTTGTGACGCTTGGCCACACGATTCATTACATCCATCAACAGGGTGTTGTGGTCGACAGCCAGATTGATTTCTTCGAAAATTGGGGCACACTCAAATTGCGCTGGAGCAACTTCGTTGTGTCTGGTTCTCAATGGAATACCAAGCTTATATGATTCTTTTTCAAAGTCTTTCATGAAGGCGTATACGCGCTCAGGAATCGCTCCGAAATAATGGTCTTCCAGCTGTTGTCCTTTTGCAGGAGCATGTCCGAATAGGGTTCTTCCGGTCAGTAACAAATCCGGACGAGCGGTTGCCAATCCGGCATCAACCACAAAGTATTCCTGCTCCCATCCAAGAGTGGCGTTTACCTTGGTGACGTTTTTATCGAAATACTGACATACATCCACAGCGGCTTTGTCTAATGCAACAATCGCTTTCAATAATGGGGTTTTGGTATCCAGTGATTCTCCTGTATATGAAACGAAGATGGTTGGAATACAAAGTGTGCGACCTTCGCCCGTTTCCATGATGAAAGCCGGTGATGATGGGTCCCAAGCGGTATAGCCACGTGCTTCAAAAGTGGCTCTTAGTCCGCCGCTCGGAAATGAGGATGCGTCTGGTTCTTGCTGAATCAGTGCAGCTCCGTCAAATTCTTGAATCGGGGTGCCGTCTCCTTTTAATGTGAAAAATGAGTCATGTTTTTCCGCTGACAATCCGGTCAGTGGTTGAAACCAGTGTGTAAAATGTGTTACGCCTTTTTCTTCCGCCCATGCTTTCAATCCATTGGCGATATTGCTTCCCATCGTGCGGTCGATCTTTTTGCCTCCTTTGATGGAGTTGATCAAACTTTTGTAAGCATCATCACTCAGATAGTGACGTGCCGTTTTGAGGGTGAATACGTTCTCGTTGAAAATGGAAGTGATTTTTTCTGGCGAGGAAATGCTGGATTTGGTTGCTTCGCTTGAAATTTTGTTGATGGCGGTGAAGCGTAAATTTGGCATAAAAAAATATATTTATACCGCAAAATTAAGGCAATGCTATGCAAAAAAGCAAAAAAATAGGTGACAATATCAAAAAATATTGGGTTAATGGTCTGAAAAGTAAATATTAAATCAAAATAAATATGATTATTTTCTATTGAAGGGTAAGGACAATCCTGCCAAAATGGGGGTGATGATGAATGGTAGGTAAATGCTTCTGTATCTCACTATGGAAAAACTATTGGGTACGATATAGCCAATGGTGATGATCATCAACACACTACATAAAATGGCAAATCCGATGATGGGTGGATTAAAACCCGGTTCTTTCTTTCTGTTTTGAAACAAACATACCAAGCCAATTATCACAAAAAAATAGAGTTCCAGTCCCAGCATTATCGCGAAAGGATTTTGGGTACCCCAGAAATAAGGTCTGAAAAATCCATGGTTGACCGCCATTGGGAATGTTCGGATGATTGAAGTGCCATTATTTTCGATTTTCTCCATAGGTAACTGAGATCCTGCGGTTTTCAAAGCAAGAAAATCATG
>JAURKN010000165.1 GCA_030831725.1 Ferruginibacter sp. | reverse complement strand
CAAAATGGTCTCTGAATCTTTGGTCTATTCCTTTGTAATGACCGCAGATCATCAGTAGATTATTTTTGAGTGAAAGTCGGTTCGCCATAGGTTGATTCAAAGTTTCACCATCGGGAGTGAGAAAAATCACCTCGTCGTATGTGCGTATGCGTTGTAAATGTTCCACCGCATTCACCAGAGGTTCTATCATCATTACCATACCTGCGCCTCCTCCAAATGGGTAGTCATCCACCTGAGCTCTGGCATAAGTGGTGTGTGACCTGAGGTTATGCACTTCCACCTCCAAAAGTCCTTTTTGTTGAGCCCTTTTCATGATGGAGTGGTCAAACGGACCTGAAAGTAAATCGGGTACCACAGTGATGATGTCTATATGCATGTTTTTGTTTTCTTTTTCTCCCACAAATGGGTATTTATGGCAATTGATGGGGTTAATGGATCATATTCTTTGTAATAAATCAACCCATGAAATCGTCAAGGTCACGTTTGTTTTTCTTTGTCGGTCTGCCTTGTTTGCTCAGTCGTTTGCCGGTATGAAAAACAGCGGCTTCAAATTTGATGCGGTCAAGTTCTTCCGGTGGTGTGATGTCTTCATAATGCTGAATGGCGATCGCATAGGCAACCCTGTTCAGAAGCAGCGACTTCACGCGGATTAGCCATTTTTTTTCTGAAGTCCTGATTTCATAGACATCTCCGATATGAACCGTGCGAGCTGGCTTTACAGATTGTCCTTCATATTTCACTTTTCCGCTTTCACAGGCATCACAAGCCAAAGATCGGGTTTTGAATAACCGAATCGCCCAAAGAAATTTATCTATTCTGACTTTTGTCTGTTCCATATCTTACTGCATTCAAAGTTAACTCAGTTTGATTCAAATGGAACTCGCATCAAATTGTTTAATTTAGCCGAAAATCAAATAGAGATGTTGAAGTTAAAAAAGATAATCATCGGATCTGGCTTGTTACTACTGGTTTCATGCTCCCTTTTTTCACAGACCATTCAATCCGGCGCCATACAATGGATGGCTGACGGAAATACCTACCTCACTATCTCCAATGATCTGAGCGGAATTGTCAAAAAAGACATCATGAAAGAAACAGAAGAGGAGTTAGTACCGGCCAAGGCTCTCACTCCAACGGGTTCGGCAAAGTCTTTAAAGGTCAATGGATTTCATCATACGTCGGACCTCACGAAATTTCTTATCTATACCAATATTAAAAAAGTGTGGAGATACGAAACCAGAGGGGATTATTGGATTTATGATGCGGTAAAAAAATCGCTACAACAGCTCGGGAAAGGTTTGCCAGTAAGTTCTTTGATGTTTGCCAAATTTTCACCTGATTCAAAATGGGTAGGGTATGTATCGGGAAGCAATCTGTATGTAGAAGAAATATCGACCGGTAGGATAAAAAAACTGACAACCGATGGAAACAGGAAGCTGATCAACGGCACTTTCGACTGGGCCTATGAAGAAGAGTTCAACTGCAGAGATGGATTTCGCTGGTCTCCAGACAGTAAGTCTATTGCCTATTGGCAGATAGATGCCCGAAAAATCCGAGACTACTATATGTTGAATACTACAGATTCGGTGTATTCGAGCATCATACCCGTTGAATATCCTAAAGTGGGGGAGACGCCTTCTTCTGCAAAAATCGGAGTGGTGGCTTTATCTACCGGCGTTACCAAATGGATGAAAGTAGAAGGAGATCCCGCTCAACATTACATTACCCGCATGGAATGGTCGGATCAAAATGAACTGATACTCCAGCAACTGGATCGTAAACAACAGGAAAGCAAGTTGATGTATTGCAATGCTTCCGATGGAAACTGCAGAACATTCTGGGCCGAGCGGGATGAATCATGGGTTGATCTGAATAACACAGAACATTCAGGTTGGTTGTGGTTGAACAAAAAACAGGAATTTCTTTGGATCAGTGAAAAGGATGGATGGAGACATGTTTACAAAATCAGCAAAGATGGTAAAACGACAACTTTGCTTACCAAAGGGAACTTCGATATCGATCACATCGATGCGGTCGACGAGACAAACAACTACCTCTATTTCACAGCTTCCCCTCAAAATCCCAATCAGCGTTATTTATACAGAGTAAGATTGAATGCATCGCCAGTGAACTTAAAAATATTCAAAGAGGATGAAGCGGAATTGGTTTCACCTGCAAATTTGAAGGGTACCCATCATTATGTGATTTCTCCGAATGGGAAAAGAGCTTTGCACAAATTTGAAAATGCAAATACGCCGTCTGTGTCTGAGTGGATTTCCCTTCCCGAGCATAGTCCGCTCAATCTGACTTCAACGCCTCCCATATCAAAATCAATCAAAACAGATCCTACGGTTAAAGTGGAGTATTTGAAAATCAAAACCATTGATGATATAGAGCTGGACGCATGGATGGTCAAACCTTCCAATTTCAATCCCAATAAAAAATATCCGCTCGTGGTGTATGTGTATGGAGAGCCGGGAGCAAGAACCACAGATGATACCTATGGAAACCACAATCATTTTTTATACGACAGAAGCATGGTGGATGACGGATATATCCAACTGGCTATCGACAATCGCGGTACCCCTTCACTGAAAGGCGCTGCGTGGAGAAAAGCGATTTACAGAAGAAATGGCCAGGTTAACATCAGAGATATGGCTATGGGCGTAAGAAAGGTGTTGGAGAACGACTTCATAGACAAAAACAGGGTTGCGGTATGGGGATGGAGTGGTGGAGGTTCTTCAACCTTGCATTTGTTGTTTCAGTTCCCTGATCTTTTTCAAACAGGCATTGCCATCGCGCCTGTCACCAATTTATTGTTTTACGATAACATCTATACGGAAAGATATATGGGACTTCCATCTGAGAACATGGAAGATTATATCAAGGGCTCAGCCATCAACCATGTAAAAGGATTGAAAGGAAATTTGCTGCTCATTCATGGAACCGGTGATGACAATGTGCATTACAGCAATGCGGAAGCACTGGTGAATGCGTTGGTTAAAGAGGGGAAGCAATTTCAGTTTATGCCTTATCCAAACAAAACCCACAGTTTGGAGGGAACCTATGAACACTTATCTAAATTGTATTCGGACTTTCTCAGAAAGCATTCTCCTTCGGGGGCAAAATGATGTTCAAGAAAGAAGGTTGTATCTACGGAGATGAATATTTATATCTCTTATTTATCGGCTGTTGATGAACCGATTGAATTCTGTTTTTGCCACGCTGCTGGTAAACAATGAAGGGTGCCCACCTAGTGGTACTTCAACAAATTGTCTGATTTGGCAATCTGTACAATTCGTTACTTCTTGCTTGAATGTGGGCCATGAGTATAACTGAATGGGTGAGTCATTCATTCCTTGTACAAACAAAATATCCGATTTGAATCCGGTGGTGAAATTCAACAATGAACGTTGAAAATAAGCGTTCGGATTCAATGAAGTTGAGCCATATGTTTGTCTCAATGTATCACATTCCCTACCATTTACGACTTGGCCGCTTTCCTCAAGTTGACACCTGTATACCAGATTCAAAGGACCAGGAGCGTTTGCAACCACTCCATTGGTTAGATGCATGGTATTTAGACGTGTGACGATGTATCCTCCCTGAGAATGTCCACCAAGAAAGATTTTTCCTATTTGAACACCTAATTCCGTCTCGGCCTTGTTTTTTACCCATAACAATGCCGCCTCCGCTTGTATGATATTGTCTCCAAATAGTATGTTGTCCTGAGGATGGGCAACGCTGATGATCATCATGTCTTTTCGATCAAGGATGTTTTTGAAATTGTCTAAAGTAATTTCGGCAGCATCAATAATATTGCTATCATTCTGTACCGTCCCATGAAATACGATAAGCACATCAGCGATATTGGATTCAGGTTTATCGATGACAACATCCACATTCACATTGTTGTATGTGATTTTTTTCATTTGCCTGTAAGCGGAGCTTGCATTTCCATTGTTGTCCTTTTTGCAGGAAAAAAGGGCGGTTAAAATGATTACGCACAAAATGGTTCGTCTCATGATGCTATATATTTCAGATGAATCAAGAATAAGGGTGTTTCAATCTTTAAATTATTGAATTTTTATCATCTTAGACGATATGAATCATATTGGTTTAATCGAAGATGATTTTTTTTTCAACCTTGGAAATAAAAAGGAAGGATTATTACTTTTTTCTCGCATGAAATTCATCCATCGATTCTCCAATCACATATTCACCAATCAGGTGGGGCAAGGAATCTGAAGCTGTTTCAAAAAAAGGCAATTTTCCCAATTCAATTTGTTGGTCCAATTCTGGTTTGGATAAAAACTGTTTCGCCACATCAAGATAAGTACCATTCAACAT
>JAURKN010000164.1 GCA_030831725.1 Ferruginibacter sp. | reverse complement strand
CCCAACTGTGTGTTTTGTTAGTTTTTTTTTATTTCCCTCTTCGATTACCGACCACCAGAATCTTTTTTCTTTTTCTACGGGTTCAGTTGAAACAAAGATGGTTATAGGTATGCCCAATCTTTCTGCGACTTCAGCTATATTCTCCTTATTTTCTTTCCAGCCGTCATCTACGGTAAGAATGACAGAAAAGGGTGGAATTGGTTTGTTTTCTGCAATGATTTGTTGTAACTGTTCAACAGAAATAAAGGAGAATCCATTTTTTTTAAACCAAAAGACACAAGAGGAGAATAATTTTTTAGTTGGATTATGAAAATACACTGAAAGCAGTAATTCACCCTTTGAAGAGGCATTTTTCAATTCTTGCATTTTTTTGCCTGATAAATAATAGACAGACAAAAGCCATGCAACAGTGTTGCGGACAATTGATTTGATCATCTGATTAAATGAGAAAATGACTTTTAAACCGTCTTAAAGATACGCAAAAAGAGTTTATGTGTCAATGCGTTGAGAAGGAGATTACGACACCATCAGTTTTTGCTTACTATAGCTTTCTTCTGTAGCATGTAGTTGTTGATCTGACAAAGCCATGAGTGTGAATCCTAGGCTTGGTAGAGACAATCTGATTTCAGTTTGACTCATGATCAAGACATCATTTTCATTTTTCATGACCGGCTTTTTAGTTACGATACGGCTCATTTTCTGAACACTGATTTCTGTTTTTTCCAAAACAATATTTTCGTGTGAAGCGGCAAATTCTTGAATGCTTTCAATTTCTATTCCGCGGAAAACCATAGGTCTTCCAAGCCAGTGCATGAAATTAATCACATCATTTTGCTGTCTGATATATCCCATTTGGGATTCTTCTATACAAATGAAAACGAAAGATGGAAACAAGGGCTCCGAAATGGGCTTGATCATTTCTCCGTCCTCATTTCTTGAAATTTTATTTTGTGGGCAAAAATGCTCTATTTTCTTTTTTGACAAGAAGGAGCAAAAACGCTTCTCGCATTTTGGCTTTGTGTAAACTGCATACCAATTTCTGGACATAGTGGGTGTGTTAAGGTTATCCGCAAATCAGTTTTCAAGGGACAGTGAAATTGGAGGTAGGCAGTTCGGTAGGATAGTGTTTTGTTCGATACTCTTTTTGGTTTTGAGTATTGTCAGCGTGCAAATTTATTTTTTAAATTTCTAAATTCATAATTTTTTAAGATGATTTTATCATTATTTCTTATGATTTCTGACAGATTTGTTTTTATCGGCTTCAGGTCCATACTTACCTCCATAAACATAATCATAGCCATATCCGTAATTGTTCTTGAAAAACCCTCTTTTTTTCACGCCATTAAAAATGAGCGCTGGATTGTGTAACGGATTGATTTCCATGCTTTCATCCATTCTTTTTAACAGCATTTTTGGGGTGTGTTTATGCCTTACCACATATAGTGTAGCATCGCATAATTCGGTCAAAACAAAAGCATCGGTAATCAAAGCTGTTGGTGCTGTATCCATAATGATCAGGTCAAATTCTGTTTCCAGATAAGCAAGAAAATCTTCAATTTTCCCATTTAACAATAATTCCGATGCTTCTTCTTGTAAAGCACCTGTAGAAACAAAATATAGATTTGGACAATCAGGAACGGCTTTAATAATATCTGTCTTGTTTTTTTTGCCAATCAGAAAATCGCTTAACCCTATGTCTACCGTCGATTTTCCAAATAGCTTTCCCAACCCGGGATTATGTAAATCGATGTCGATCAAACAAACTTTTTTACCAGTAAGAGCGTTACTGATGGCCAAATTTGCTGAAATGAAACTTTTGCCTTCACCAGGAATGCTTGAAGTGACCAAGATTTTTTTTCTGTTTCCACCGATTCCTAAAAAATGGAGTGAGGCTCTGATTTTACGAAACTCCTCTGCAATAAAACTTCTTTTTCCTTTCTGTATTACTATGGATTCATTTGAATCGTTGTAAGCAACTTCGCCAATGACAGGAACAGAGGTTAGATTTTCAAGCTCTTTTCGAAAAAGAACTGTACTGCTGAATCCTTCTTTTGCTGTTATGATAACAATACCCAAAATGATGGCAAAAACAAGAGCGCCAATAATTATGAGCTTCTTATTAGGACTCACTGGAAACTTGGATGACTGGGCATCATTTATTACCCTGCTGTCCGAAAGGGTGGATGCGTATGAAAGCTCACTCTCTTCTTTCTTCTGTAACAAAAAAGCATAGATGCTGCTTTTTACATTTTGATCTCGGCTGATTTCCAGGATTTGCCTTTCTTTCACCGGGATGGTACTCAACATTGCGTTGTATCTGCTGTTTGTGGCTAATAAATTCGATCGGTTTGTTTCAAGATTCCTTTTTTGGGTAGTCAGGTTTTCTTGTATGGTTGGCTTGATTTTGTTGATCTGGTCTTTTAAGGAGATGAGCAATGGGTTATTTTCAGCCACTGTCTTTCTGAGTCTTTCATATTCCAGCTCTTTGCTGTTCAATTCATTTACAAGTTGAGTAAGCCCTGCGTCTTGTATGCCCATGGTAGATGGTGTCAATCCTGTTG
>JAURKN010000163.1 GCA_030831725.1 Ferruginibacter sp. | reverse complement strand
GAGGAGCAACAAAACAATTCATTCGCCGAAGCGCTTTCAGGAAGAATTTCAAAAGCATGTTTCACTTATTTGGATGCACCAGTTGAGGTGATGGGTGCTTTAAATGTTCCAGCTGTACCAATGAATACCATCTTGGAACAGGCTATGCTTCCGAATCCGGACAAACTGGAGAAGAGAGTTTTGGAATTGCTGAGATATTGACATTCAGGAATAATCAAGCCATCAAACCGTCTTTCATAAGCAGGGTTCGATTGCCCAACGCAGCGAGTTCTTCGTTATGGGTAACAATCAAAAAGGTTTGATTGTATCTGTCACGAAGTTCCAAAAATAACCTTTGCATTTCCCTTGCATTCTGAGAGTCGAGATTTCCTGTTGGCTCATCTGCCAAAATAAGATCTGGTTTATTGATGAGCGCCCTTGCGACCGCCACCCTTTGTTGTTCCCCACCAGAAAGTTGAGAAGGTTTATGATTCATCCTGTGGCTAAGGCCGAGCTCTTCCAATAATCCGGCGCCTCTTTTTTCTGCGGCAGATTTTTTCTCCCCACCAATCCATGCGGGAATACATACATTTTCCAATGCCGAAAATTCGGGCAATAAATGATGAAACTGAAAAATAAAACCAAGATGCCTGTTACGGAAAGCAGCCATTTTTTTGGGACTCCATTGGTCAATTCGGTCACCCTTGAAATAAATCGCACCGCCGTCAGGCTGATCCAAAGTGCCCAAAATATGAAGTAATGTGCTTTTCCCGGCCCCGGATGCTCCAACAATGCTAATCAACTCTCCGGCTTGAATTTCGATGTCTACCCCCCTGAGAACTTGCACATTCCCATAGCATTTTTGTATATCGTTGGCACGCAGCATGCCTTAAAATTAAGAATTAGAAAACGAATATCAGGAAAAACAAATCAGGGAAGGTGGAAAAACACATTTGTTTAATTCGTGCTATCCGTTACATTTGCAGAAAATAAACCCTTCGAAAAATGTTCTGGACACTCGAATTGGCATCACATCTTGAAGACGCACCCTGGCCTGCCACCAAGGACGAACTCATCGATTACAGCATCCGCAGCGGCGCTCCGATTGAAGTAATTGAAAACCTGCAGGAACTGGAAGATGAGGGCGAAATCTATGAAGGTTTGGAAGACATCTGGCCAGACTATCCCAGTCAGGAGGATTTCTTCTTCAATGAAGATGAGTATTAAAACACATTATACCGTTCATAACTGAACGGTTTTTTTATGTCTATCCCATTTTCGTTCCTCATCGAATTTCATAAAAAAAGGTCCAACCGCAATCACGATTGGACCTTTCTAATAATTCCGTTGATCTTATTTTTCCATCTGATCGATAACTGCTCCCGTCACCCCTGTGAAAGAGAAGCCTCCATCATGGAATAAATTTTGCATCGTGACCATACGAGTCATGTCACTAAACATCACAACACAATAATTCGCACAATCCTCAGCGCTGGCATTTCCTAGTGGACTCATTTTTTCTGCATAGTTGATGAAGCCGTCAAATCCCTTCACCCCACTTCCCGCAGTTGTTCTGGTAGGTGATTGAGAAATGGTGTTGATTCTTACATGCTTCTGTACCCCGTAGTGATATCCGAAACTTCTTGCGACACTTTCCAGCAATGCCTTAGCATCTGCCATTTCATTGTAATCTGGAAAAACACGCTGAGCGGCTATGTAACTGAGAGCGACAACACTACCCCATTCGTTGATGGCATTTTTTTTCATGCAGGTTGCAAGAACCCTGTGTAAACTCATGGAAGAGATTTCAAACGTTTTGAGATTATGGGCATAATCTATCTCCGTATAATGTTTCCCTTTTCTAACGTTCAAACTCATTCCGATAGAATGTAAAACAAAGTCGAATCCTCCGCCAAAATGTTCCATGGATTTGGCAATCAGATTATCTACATCTTCTGCATTGCTCACATCGCAAGCGATTACCGGAGCATTTATTTTTTCAGCCAGCTTATTGATTTCTCCCATTCTCATGGCAACGGGTGCATTGGTCAATACAATTTCAGCACCAGCCTCATGACATTTAAGCGCAGTTATCCATGCGATGGATTTTTCGTCTAACGCACCGAAAATGATCCCTTTTTTACCTTTTAGCAATTGATTGGACATGTTGTTTGGGTTTATTGATATGCAAATTTACTGCTTCCTTTTTATACAATTTCCACAAATCGAATTTCGTATCATGGTGCGATCATTTCCGATGCGCTTTTCAATGATGCTGCACTTGGCTTCGAACCACTGATCATCTGGGCAATGGCATGCACACGCTCATCATGCCCCAAGACTTTCACACCGGCAACAATCCGTTCCGCTTTCTTTTGTTTGAGCATGAAATAATGACAATCGGCCTTTGCAGCGATCTGAGGCTGATGGGTGATCACAATCAATTGATGGGCCGAAGACATGTTTTTCATGATAAGACCGACCTGTCTCGCCGCTTCTCCACTGATTCCCGTATCTATCTCATCAAAAATCAATGTGGGAAGATGAAGTTTTTTCGCAACCAAAGATTGGATGCTCAACATCAGTCTGCTGCGTTCTCCTCCACTTGCCACCTTTCCGATGGATTCGAATTTTCCACTCAAGTTCCCATCAAACAGAAAATCTGTCCTGTCTTTTCCGGTCGGTTGAAGATCCGCCTCCAATATTTCGATTTTGATTCTGGCATTTGGCATTTCCATGGCAGAAAGCAGCGTATGAACTTCTTTGATCAAATCAGGAATTACCGATTTTCTTTTGGATGACAGCTCATCCGCGATCTTATCCGCCGCTGCAAAATGATGATTCATTTTATTTTCGAGTTCCGATATGGACTGATCCAATCCGCTGAACTCCTCCAGTTTCTTTTCTATTTCATGTTGTAAATGAATCAATTCATCTGTTGTTTTTACTCCATGTTTTTTCATCAAGGCAAAACCTTTGGAGAGTCGATCCTCAACAATTGAAATCCTTTCACTATCATGCGAGATTTTTGTCTCTATCTGCTCCAGTTCATCTGAGATATCTTTTAATTCTACAAGCGAAGCGTTCATACGTTCGCACAATGATGGCAATGCGGGATGAAATGATTCCTGGCTTTTTAGTTTATTGAGCAGTGATTTGATTTGCTGTACGATGGGATTCTCTGAACCACCTAATGCGGCATACACAACCGAGAGCTGTTCCTTGATTTGCTCCGCATGCTGAAGCAATCTGAGTTCAGCATCAAGATTTTCAATTTCGTTCGACTTCCAGTCGCAGGAAGAAAGCTCTTCAAATTGAAAACTGAGATAATCATGTTCCTTTTCCGCTTCCATCAATCTTCTTTTCAGTTCCTCGAATCTATGTTGGCTTAGTTTGAACAACTCATACTCTTTCCTATAAGCTTCAACCTTTGTTTTATTATCGGCAATCGCATCCAAGATTTCCAACTGAAACACAGAAGACTGTAGATCTTGTGTGTCATATTGCTGGTGCATATCGACCAAAATGGAACCAATGGATTTCAAGACTGAGATATTGACAGGGGAATCGTTTACAAAAGCCCTTGATTTTCCATTGGACCCGACTTCTCTTCGAATGATGACTTCATCGTCAAGATCCAGTTCATGTTCAGAAAAAACCTCTTGTATGATGCTCGATGAGGGAGAGAGAAAATGCGCTTCGATGATGCATTTTTTGGAAACGTCTGCTATGACGGAAGCGTCTGCCCTCTCTCCAAGGACAAGATTTAGTGCATTCAAAAGGATACTTTTACCGGCTCCGGTTTCTCCTGTGATGATATTGAGTCCTTTCTGAAAATCCAGCTCCAGTTCGTCTATGATGGCAAAATTCTTTATGTGAAGCTTTGTTAGCATAATTGAAGAGCAAAATAATGAAATCCTGTCAACGGATTTAAAAACAAAATTGAATAATGTCACCTCAAGGATAAAAAAAAGGCCAAATCTAATTGGCCCTTTTTTAATTATCGTGCTATGAAGCAATTATTTTACTTCAACGGAATCGTGCAAATCAGCATCCGACAAAATGCGTCCGCAGTTTTCGCAAACCATGATTTTTTTACGCAGTTTGATTTCACTTTGTTTTTGAGGAGGAATGGCATGGAAACATCCACCGCAGCTATCTCTTTCTACCGGCACCACGGCTAGACCATTTCTGTAATTTTTACGGATTCTGTCATAGCTGTTCAACAGACGCCCATCGGCATGAGTTCTGGCTTCAGCAGCAGATTTGCGATATTGGGTTTCTTCTTTCTCAGTTTCGTTGATGATTTTCTCCAACTCCGCTTTTTTGCCTGCAAGATTGGTTTCTTTGGTTGCAACCGCCTTTTTAGCAAGATCAAGTTGACGAGCTTTGTCAGCTATCTCCTCTGTTGCATCCTTGATGTGTTTTTCACAAAGCTTCTCTTCGAGCTGTTGCATTTCGATTTCCTTATTCAATGCTTCAAACTCACGGCTGTTTTTTACGTTTTCGCTTTGTTTGTCATATTTCTTGATCAAAGCCTGGGCATCGGATATGCCTTGTTTTTTTTGCTCTATAAATTCTTGAATTCCATTGATCTCCTCTTCGATACGGGTTTGACGAGCATGCAAACCTTCGATTTCATCTTCCAGATCTTTCACTTCCATGGGAAGCTCACCTTTTAAAATTTGAATTTCATCGAGTTTGCTGTCTATTTTCTGCAAACGAACAAGAGAGGACAGTTTTTCTTCTACTGAGAAGTCTTTAACTGATGCCATAGTGAAGATTTTTTTCAGCTATTTCCAACTTGATCCGTGTTTGTTCCGAAAGTCAAATGGAATAGTTGACCGGATTGGTGGAAATATGGTTTTTTAAGTGTGCAAAGGTAGGGAAATTTTCCTTGAAAATATCCATAAAAAGTTCTATGGTGTACTGTTCGCTTTCAAAATGTCCGATATCAGCCAAAACAAGCTGATTTTCAGCCTCAAAAAAATCATGATATTTCAAATCAGCGGTAACCAATACGTCGGCGCCCATGATTTTGGCTTGTCTAATGAGAAAGGCACCCGCTCCTCCACAAATAGCGATTTTACTCACTTTCCGGTTCAGCAAAGGCGAATGTCGGACAACAGGTACCTTAAAATCGTTTTTTAACCTAGCCAAAAGCTGATCCTCGGTAATGGGCTCCTTGAGTTCACCAAGCAGACCTGAGCCAAAACGATCATTCATGTTCTCCATTTTGTAAACCTCATATGCGATTTCTTCGTAAGGGTGGCTTTTTCGCATAGAATCGATCAAGCTTCCTTGAATCCAAGATGGAAATATGACTTCAATTTTCTTTTCCAGCTCAGAATGCCTTGATCCTTTTGCCCCCATAAATGGATTTGCTTGTTCTCCGGGTAAGAATGAACCTGTGCCTTCAGAAACAAAAGAACATTCGCTGTAGTTACCGACATTGCCGGCTCCGGCCTCAAATAATGCAGCTTCAACCTTTTCCGAGTGAGCGGATGGGACAAAAACCACAAGCTTTTTTAGGGTTGCTGCTTTGGGCAATAAAATCTTTCTGTTGATCAAGCCCAACTTATCTGCCATTTTCCCATTAACCCCATCCAAAACATTGTCGATATTGGTGTGACAGGCATAAACGGCAAGATCCTGTTTGATGGCGTTAATCAAGGTTCTTCCCTGTGCAGTGGATGAAGAAACCTTCTTTAAACCATTGAAAATCAATGGATGATGTGCGATAATCAAATTGCAGCCTTGTTTTGCTGATTGAGCAACCACTTCTTCTGTGACATCAAGACAAAACATCACACCGGTACATTCACGACTCTTATCCCCCAAAATCAATCCGCTATTGTCATAATCCTCCTGCAAAGAAAGGGGAGCAAATCTTTCAAAAACACTACAAATATTGCCGATGGTGAGCATAATTTGAATTTTTACGGAAGGTAATTCAAACTGATTTTAAGTGGAAGAACAATAGAAAAAAATAATACTGATTTTTTGGGTCTGCACACAATTTTATACCTAAAAATGAGTTATTACACTAGAAATGGGCTTAATCCACCCATTTTGATCCTTAAAACGAATACCATATCCTATGTTTACGTCAACCAAGGCACTTAAAGCCTGCGTTTTACTCCTGTTTGGCCTTTTGTCGGTCATTTTGGCTAAAGCGCAACCCTCCGCAAACTTTTCAGGCAACAATCTTACGGGATGCGCACCCTTGGTGGTCAATTTTACAGACCTTTCTACTGGAAATCCGAATTCTTGGCGCTGGGATCTTGGAAATGGAACTATTTCTGTTTTGCAAAATCCGTCAGTGATTTATATCAATCCCGGACAATACACGATAAAACTGGTTGTTAGAAACCAAACCGGTTCAGACTCAATCATAAGAACACAATATGTACAGGTTTATGCTAAACCTGTTATTTCTTTTTCAGCATCAGCCACAAGCGGATGCGCTCCTTTAACCGTTGGATTTACTGATTTGAGCACGGCAGGAAGCGGCACACTGGCCTCTTGGCAGTGGGACTTTGGAAACGGCACACTAAGCACCCAAAGAAATCCTAGTGGAAATTATAATAATAGTGGAACATACAACGTGACCTTGAGAGCGACAAACAGCTTCGGTTGTGTAAGCTCCAAAACTGACACCAACCTAATTACTGTTTCCAACAAACCGGTTGCAGATTTTAGAATCGGACCCACTAACAATTGTGGTGCTCCTGTAAATGTTTCTTTCTACAATTTGAGTAGTGGAAGCGGCACGTTACAATATCAATGGAGTTTTGGTGATGGGGCAACTTCGACAGACAGCAGCCCTGTTCATACTTACACACGTGGAGGTAGTTTTTCTGTAAGACTCATTGTAACCAATGCAACGGGATGCAAAGACACCATTATCAAAAACAACGCATTTGTCATCTCAAACAACATAAACGGATTCACCGCACCTACTTCTGCATGTGCGGGCGCTCCGGTAACATTTACAAATACAAGTACTCCCGTTCCATCAGGATCTGTTTGGAATTTTGGAGACAGCACATCTCCTTCTATCGGTAATACTGCTGTTCATTCATTTTCCAATCCAGGTACATATCAAGTGACCTTGTATAACAATTTTGGCACCTGTTCAGATTCCATTAAAAGAACAATAGTGATTCATCCGAATCCGGTAGTCGATTTTTCTGGATCTCCATTGTCTTCCTGCGCATCGCCTCATAATGTGAACTTCGTCAACAATACAACCAATGCTGTTAGCTTCAGCTGGACATTCGGAGATGGCACAACATCAACTTCACCTGCGCCATCCCATATTTACAATCAGCAGGGCAACTTCAGCGTCAAGCTGACAGCGACTTCCAGCAATGGATGTGTACAGTCTAAAGAATTCGCACAATATGTGAACATTCAACCTCCCGTCGCTTCGATTCGCAGCCTTCCTCAAAAAGGTTGTGCTCCGCTGGTATGGACTTTCGAACCTACTGTTATAGGTGGTGATTCCATCGTCAGCTATCAGTGGAATTTCGGAGACAGCACCAATTCTAATGAACCAAGGCCAACACATACTTTCTTGGCTGGAGAATACGACATCACTTTGGTCATCGTCACCGCAAGCGGTTGTACAGACACGGTAAAGTATGTGAATGGTATCAAGGCTGGAAACAAACCACATGCGGCATTCAGCGCGACACCAAGAGATGTTTGCGCCTACTTACCGATTTATTTCACCGACGAAACTCCAATTGGAGATTCTGTTGACCAATGGTTATGGCATTTCGGAGACGGCGGAACCGCATCCACTCAAAATCCACAACATATTTACACCGATACCGGATATTTCGATGTGAGACTTATAGTGTATTACAATGGTTGCCCTGACACATTGATCCGCACAGAATACATCCATATTACTCCACCAATCGCTGCATTCACACCCGTTGTGGATTGCAGAAACAGATTGTACAGAAAATTCAACGACAGATCGATCGGAGCAGACAGCTGGTTCTGGGAGTTCGGAGATGGAAACACTTCGACCCTTCAAAGCCCTGAACACACCTATGCAACATCAGGATCATACATCGTCAAATTGACTGTTCACAACAACACAACCGGTTGCGATTTCACCAAGTCCACAACCATTCTGATTGTAAATCAACTTGCCAATTTCGTCGCATCAGACACGGTAATTTGCAAACCGAACCCCGTTGAATTTCAGGTTACTCAAGTAACGCCATCTTACTACGCGCTGTTTTCCTGGAATTTTGGAGACAATTCAACCGGAACCGGATCACCCATCACAAAAATCTATTACAACTCAGGAATCTACAACGTCACTTTGATCACCAGAGACAAGAACAATTGCAGAGACACGATCAGAAAAATACAATACATCAAAGTGAATGGACCTATTGCCCGATTCAATGTAGGAAGTGTCACAGCCTGTGCGAATACACAGGTTCAGTTCAGAGATAGTTCATCTTCCGACGGAAGAAACCCTATCGTAGAGTGGATCTGGAACTACGGAGACGGACAATCGGACACATCAAACACACCTAATACCAGTCATGCTTATGCGCTGGGTGGAATTTATACCGTAAAGCTAACCATCAGAGATGCCAGCGGATGTGTTCATCAAATCACAAAAAACAACCTGATTACCATCAATAATCCTGTCGCGGCATTCAGTACCATAGACAGCCTAGGATGTCCTGGAAGCAATATTCAATTCAATAATGGTTCTAATGGAATGGGTATGTCGTATCAGTGGAATTTTGGAGACGGACAGCAATCAACTCTTCAACATCCGGTTCATCAATATACGCAAGTAGGAACCTATAACGTCACATTGCAAATCAGAGACCAATATGGATGTAAGGATACTGTTACACGTAACAATATCGTCAGCGTTGTAATGCCAGTCCCTTCTTTCACCATCAGTGATAGCTTGGGAACTTGCCCTCCACTCATCGTACATTTCACTAACCAATCGCAGTATCAGCAATCTTATACTTGGGATTTTGGAGATGGAAATACTTCTGTAACACAAGATCCATCACACTTCTACTCCATATCCGGCACTTTCATTCCTAAACTGACAGTAGTTGGTCCAGGAGGATGCAGCGCGTCAGTGACAAAAAGAATCGTAGTAAGAGGACCAGGTGGTAGCTTCAATTATGCAGGCTTGAATGGATGTGTTCCAACAACTGTTCAATTCAGGGCTTCCACAAGAGGCACTCAGATTTTCACTTGGGATTTCAGTGACGGAACAACACAAGTAGGCGGAGATTCTCTAGTCTCTCATGTGTATCAAACTCCGGGATCATTTTTACCGAGACTCATTCTCAGAGATACCGCTGGATGTGTCGTACCACTTACAGGCAGAGACACCATCAAGATAAGAGACGTTCAAGCAAACTTCACCATGAACCAACCCATCATTTGTGATCGTGGAGATGTTCAATTCCAAAGCACTGTGTCAGGAACAGATCCTGTGAGTCAGTATCATTGGAATTTCGGAGATGGACAAACGTCAACAAGTGCAAACCCTTCACACAGTTATGTGCAGTCAGGCACCTACACGCCACAGTTGATCGTAACATCAACCTTCGGTTGTACAGATACGTTCAATGCCCAGGTTCCTGTAAGAATCATCACATCACCTGAAATCAGAATAGCCAGGACTGCCAATGGATGTGCACCTTTACAGGTTCAATTCTCAGGCGCTGTTTCTCAAGGCGACAGCACACAAATGACTTGGAACTGGAATTTTGGAAATCAGAATCAGTCTGGTCTTCAAATTCCTACCACCCAAACTTATGTTCAACCCGGAACTTATCAAGTATCATTAACTGCCTCAAATTCGCATGGTTGCAGAGATACAGCAAACACAACCATTTTCGTTCATGCGGTACCGATAGTTAAAGCAGGCAGCGATACGCTTGTATGCAAAGGCACAGGCATTACCCTATCTGCAAATGGAGCGAATACTTACTCATGGACTCCTTCGACAGGATTGAGCTGCAGCAATTGTGCGAACCCGGTTGCCAATCCGGCGAACCCGATCACTTATGTGGTTACCGGAACTACGGCAGAAGGATGCAGCAGCACAGACACCATCAACGTGGCTGTTCAATATCCGTTTGATATGACCATAAGCAGAGGAGATTCACTTTGCAAAGGAGGATCGATGAGAATGACCGCTTCTGGCGCAGCATCTTACGCTTGGTATCCATCAACCGGATTGGACAATCCAAATGGTTCAACCACCATGGCAACACCAACGGTTACCACCAACTACCGTGTGATCGGATCTGATGACAAAGGATGCTTCAAAGACACTGCTTATGTAATGGTTAAGGTATTCGATATACCGACTGTTGAAGCCGGAGCGGACAGAACCATCAATGTTGGACAAACCATAGACTTGATTCCGCAAGTATCCCCTGATGTGATATCGGCAAGATGGTCTCCTACAGGGTCAATATTCAGAGATATTTTCCCCGGTATTACGGTAAAACCCACAAACACCACTACCTATACCGTAGTTGTCAAGAACAGCGGAGGATGTACTGCATCAGACCAGCTTACCGTAAATGTGTTGTGTGATGGAGCGAACATGTTCATTCCAAATACATTCTCACCGAACAATGATGGAATGAACGATGTGTTCTACCCTCGTGGAAGCGGCATATTCACCATCAAAAGAATAAAGATCTTCAACCGTTGGGGTGAGATCGTATTTGAGAAAGGCATAGTGAATGCGAATGATGCCAGCCAGGGATGGGATGGTACATTCAGAGGTAAAAAATTGAATCCGGATGTATATGTGTACATGGTTGAAGTGCTTTGCGACAACAACACTCCGCTCGTATTCAAAGGAAATGTGGCTCTGATCAAATAACCATTGAATCGATTGATTTACAAATAAATAAATCAAACACAGATACAATAATAGAAAGAGAAAATACGTTTATTAATCACCGTTACCTCCCTACCCGACCTATGAAAATGAAAACAACATATCTAATTATTTTCTGCTTGCTCAGTGCAGGGATGGCAATGGCGCAAGACATACACTTCTCCCAGATTTTCGAAACCCCCGTGCTTCGAAATCCATCACTGGCAGGAATATACACTGGCGATATCAGAATCCAGGCCGTTCACAGAAACCAATGGAACAGTGTTACAGACGCCTATCAGACAACATGTGTAACCGGCGAAACGAAAACCAATGTGGGACAAGGATCAGACTTCATCTCCTATGGTGGACAGATCGTTTACGACAAAGCCGGAACAGTTGCACTTAACACAACAAAAGTATTTCCCGTTTTCACGTACAATAAGTCCATGAGCGACTACAAAAACGTATACTTCTCCATAGGATTCATGGGTGGATTGGTGCAAAGAAGCATCGACCGTTCCAAAGTGACCACCAACAATCAATATGATGGTGTTGGCTTCAACGGAAGTCTGGCAGACGGAGAAACATTCGCTTCAAACGCATACACATATTTCGATGGCAATGTCGGCATGAGTCTGAACAGCCAGATTGGAGACAATGAAAATAACAATCTCTATCTCGGCGTCGCCTACCATCATTTCAATCAGGCAAAGAAAATTTCATTCTACGCTGCCGATCGCGAAGCCATGACAGCAAAATGGGTTTCTTCGGTGGGTATGAGGTTCGACATGACCAATACCACATATTTCACATTGGAAGCGGATTATTCCATCCAGGGGAAATATCAAGAAATAATTGGAGGCGCCTTGTATACCTGGAAATTGAGTGAAAATGACGAGTCAAGATATTTTCTCCATGGAGGAGCATACATGAGATGGAAAGATGCGATCATACCGGTTATGAAACTGGAATTCAGGCCACTTTCAGTGTCTATGAGTTATGATGCCAATATTTCGCCCCTCAAATCGGCAAGCTATGGAAGAGGTGGATTTGAATGCTCCGTTTCATATGTAAAAACAAGAACAAGAAACAGCAGTCTAGACGCTGTCCGATGCATGAAATTCTGATACTATCCCACAATCCGATCCTGAATCAACATCAACCTCATTGTTTTATGGATTGTTTGGATAACAGCAGGCCTCACGAAAGTGGGGCCTTCCTGTTTGCAGAAAAATATCGGGCATCCGAACAATTCTTGCCAAAATGGTGTTTTATTTGCAAAATAATATTT
>JAURKN010000162.1 GCA_030831725.1 Ferruginibacter sp. | reverse complement strand
TGTAAAGCTGAATCACAATTCCATAGAATGTGACGTCACCGATACTTTTAACGGCCACACGGAACATTTTCAACTGGACCTTTCCGGATCATACCAATTAAAAAACATCAAAACTGTCTTGGCTGCCGAATACATGTTGCACAAGCTTGGTTTCCCGATTGACCCTGAAAATGAGAAATACGCTTTGGCTCACGTAAAGCAACTCACAGGCATACATGGACGATGGGATCTAATTTGTTCAAACCCTTACTTATACTGCGATGTCGCTCACAACACCGAGGGTATTAATGAAATATTGAACCATTTACAGGAAAATCATCCGCATTCGCATTGTCATTTCATCATGGGATTTGTTCGAGACAAAGACCTTGGAAAAGTGATTGACATTTTACCACGCTGTGCAAAATATTATTTTTCAAATGCCCACATTCCAAGAGCCCTGCCCCATGAGGAATTACTTGCATTGGCAATACAGTCAGGGCTTTCAGGAAAATCCTTCGACGATGTGAATGATGCATTAGATTCTGCCAAAGCAGATGCCAATGAGGAAGATGTGATTGTGATTTGTGGCAGCTTTTTTATTTTGGCTGAACTAAACCATTATAAAAGTCCCAATTTTCGAAATCCGTAAAAAAGACATAAGGCGTGCATGCTTTGCTTGATCTCACTTTGCATCAGCATATGTTTGACTTCATCAATCGAGAAAAGTCTTAAGCTGATTTCTTCGTTCTGATCCAATTGTTGTTCTTGTATACGTCTGCCTCCTTTAGCCAGAAACAAATGCGTAAAGTTGTTCAAAACACCCGGGTTCGCAGCTGTCTTTCCCAATGATACAATCTCATCAAAAATATACCCCGTCTCTTCGAGAAGCTCCCTTCTGATTCCGATTTCCGGTGTTTCATCATGCTCAATGAACCCACCTGGCAGCTCATATATGAATTCGCCAATCGGATGCCGATACTGTTCCACCAACAAAATGCTATTGTCCTCTGTAAGGGCCATCGCCGTCGCACTTTGAGGCAGCTCCACAAGGAAATAGGGATCTACGATTTTACCATCCTCGAATTGATACGCATCTCTTCTCGCCTTGAAATAAGGATGATCACTGAGTTGGAACGAGCTGATTGTACTGACTGTCATTTTCATTTGGCCTTTATTTCCAACCCTCGCGCTCTATCAATGCTGATATTTGAGCCACATGGTGTTTTCCATGCCAGGCATATTTGCCCAACATGTGCCACATGTCCATTTTTTCGTCGTATTCAGGATGATACAATGTTCTTTCCCAATCATCAGTACTCATATGAATCATCAACTCATGCCATTTCAAATGCAAAGCATGAATGAATGTGCTTGCCACATTAACAGGCAGTTCAACATCGGCCATATTCACCCATTTGTCTTGGTCATATGGTTTGATGGTAGGATTGTCTTCTGTAAGTGCAAGTTTGAATCGAACAAATGCGTTCATGTGACTGTCAGCGATGTGATGCACAACTTGTTTTACAGTCCAACCGTCTTTTCTGTAAGGGGTATTGAGCTGATATTCATCCAATTGCTGGATGGTGTTTTCCAAAAGCTGAGGCAAGAAACGAATTTCCAGCATTCGATCTCTCAACATTGCTTCAGAAAATGGAGCAGGCTCAAATTGACCGATGGGATAAATGATGCTGTCTTGCATTATTTGACTACTGCAGGTTTGATTCCCAAAAGATTGATTTCAAAAATCAATGTGGAATGAGGAGGAATCTGTCCACCAGCACCTCTTTCTCCGTAGCCCAACTCGCTTGGGATATATACTTTCCATTTCGCACCTACCGTCATTTGTTGTAATATTTCGGTCCATCCACGTATCACACCACCCAAAGGAAATGTGGCTGGCTCTCCTCTTTTCACTGAGTTGTCAAACTCCTTACCATCAATCAATGTGCCCACATAATGTACAACCACAGTGTCTTTTGCTGTAGGCTTCTGCCCGTTCGGATCACCTGCGGTCATCACTTCATATTGCAACCCATTCGGCAAGGTCGTTACTCCCGGCTTTTTCTTATTCTCTGCCAGAAAAGCGGTACCGATTTCTTTTTGCGCCGCAGATTTCTTTTGATTGAATTCCTGAAGTTTCTGTTGTAAAGTTGAATTGCACATATCCGGTTTCATTAAGGTGGTTTGATTTTTAAATACGTCGTCGAATGCCTTGGACATCAATGGCAGGTTAAGCTCCTCGATTCCTTGGTCTTTCATATTCATTGCGATACTCACGCCTACCGCATAACTGAAACTGTCCAATCCGTTTTTCATCGGATTACCTGTTGGTGCGGGCGTTACGGTTGTAGAAGGTTTGGTCTTTTTGGTCTGAGCGAATGTGATTGGCGCAATGGTGATGCTTGCCAGTAAAATGCAAATTGTTTTTTTCATATTGAGTTTTCTATTGTGACGTAAAATTAATCTTCTTTCCATTCATGTCCGGTAAGGGTTAAAAAAACATCTTCGAGATTGGCATTTTTAACTTGTTTTTTTCTTTCAAAGCCGTTTTTAACCAGTTCGTCAATCATATTTTCAGGCGAATCGAGTTTTACAATCCTTCCCTGATCCATGATGGCTATGCGGTCACATAACTCCTCGGCCTCATCCATATAGTGTGTGGTGATGATTACGGTTGTGCCTGCATCTCTGATTTGTCTGATCAGATCCCATAAATTCCTTCTGGCCTGTGGATCTAGTCCTGTAGTTGGCTCATCCAAAAAAATGATGCGAGGTTCGTTGATCAGGGTGGTGGCTATGGAAAAGCGCTGCTTCTGTCCCCCACTCAACTCCTTTGTTTTGTTTTTTGCCTTGTCTTTCAGGTTTACCTTTTCAAGCAACGACATGGGTTCGACGGATTTGTTATATAATCCACCAAATAGGCGAATAAGTTCAATCAGATTCAATCCGGGATAAAAACCGGATGATTGTAATTGTACGCCAATGATTTTCTTGATGGATGAAGCATCGGTATCCAGATCGAAGCCGTCTATGCTGATTTTTCCGGAAGATTTCTCCCTCAGCGTTTCCATGATTTCGAGGGTTGTCGACTTGCCGGCACCATTCGGACCTAGCAACCCAAAAATCTCTCCTTCATACACATCGAAAGAAATGGATCTCACCGCTTCAAAATCTCCATATTTCTTAACCAGATTGGAAACTGATATTATTTTTTTTCGTGTGTTTTCCATCTAATAAAAAATCAAATCGTTTGTTCGTATTCCTCCATCATCAATTTGCTGCCTACGAAGAAGGGAGTTCTTTGGTGGATTTTTTCTGGTTTGATTTCCAGGATCCTGCGTTCCCCATCTGTGGCCTTCCCTCCTGTGATTTCTATGATGAAGGCAAATGGATTGCATTCATAAAGGAGTCGCAGCTTTCCTTGAGGCTTGTCTGTGGTTCCCGGGTACATGAAAATACCCCCCTTGATCAGGTTACGATGCACATCAGCCACCATGCTGCCGATGTAACGCTGCGTGTATGGTCCGCCGTTACTCTTATCCTTCTGCTGGCAAGCCGTGATGTATTTCTGGACTTTTTCGTTGTACTGAAAGAAATTACCATGATTGACAGAATACACTTTCCCGGTTTCAGGGCATTTGATGTCCGGATGACTAAGTGTGAATTCGCCGATGGATTGATCAAGCGTGAATCCCTGACAACCTCTGCGAGTGGCATACACAAGCATGGTGGATGATCCGTAGATCACATATCCAGCAGCTACCTGATTGATGCCTGGTTGAAGAAAGTCTTCTCTGGTGGCTGGTTTGCCCAGTTCGCTGACTCGACGATATATACTGAATATCGTTCCTATGGATACATTCACATCAATATTGGAAGATCCATCCAAAGGATCGAAAAGACAAACGTATTTCGAATTGTTGCTGATATCATCATCGAAAACCACGATGTCATCCATCTCCTCACTGCCTATGCCTGCGCAACTGATGCCATGACGAAGAACACCCATGAATTGATTGTTGGCGAAAATATCCAGCTTTTTAACTTCTTCACCTTGCACATTTGTGGTACCTGCTTCACCTAGAATGTCAACCAAACCTGCTTTATTTACTTCCACATGGACTCTTTTGGATGCCAATCCGATATCACGCAACAATCCGGCTAGCTCTCCGGTCGCATTGGGAAAATCACGCATCTGTTGGATGGTGAATTCGTCGAGGGTTTGAATTTTTCTGTTTACGCCCATTTTGTGGAGGATTATGCCCTTAAGGAATTAATTTTGCAGCTCAAATGTAAGCTTATTTATCATTCTCATGCATGATGGTAAGTGATAAAAAATCAGGTTATGAAAGTGTTCAAATTTGGCGGGGCAAGCATCAAAGATGCTTCAAGATTCAATGATTCCGGTGCGCTTATAGGACTTCACTCCACCGAAAAGCTTGTTGTTATTGTTTCTGCTATGGGAAAAACCACGAATGCCCTCGAAAAAGTGGTAGATGCTTTCACTTCAGGTCAAAAAGAAACCGCATTGATGGAATTTGATGTGTTGAAAAAATCTCACCTATCTCTGTGTGAAGAGCTATTAGACAAGGAACTGGCTTCAACAAAAATCAAACTTAACGAAGTTTTTACCGAAGTCGAGTGGCTTTTGCACGATCAGGCCGTCAGGAATTATGATTACTATTACGACCAGATAGTTTGTGTCGGAGAACTGATGAGTACGATCATCATGAATGGGTTATTGATGGAAAAGGGATATTCCTCCGCATGGCTTGATGTTCGCGATGTGTTGCGAACAGACAATCAATTTCGAAATGCCGGAGTGGATTGGGAGCAATCTTCGAAATTGATTACCGATGCGGCAAATAAATTACATTCCAACAAACAGATATTAATAACGCAAGGATTTATCGGAGCAACCGACGAAAATGAAAGTACCACGTTGGGTAGAGAAGGGAGTGATTATACGGCAGCTATTTTTGCCAATGTGTTGAATGCGGAATCGGTGACGATTTGGAAAGATGTTGAATCCATTATGAATGCCGACCCCAAAGAGTTTGATGATGCGGTGTCGATTCCGAAGCTTTCTTTTACCGAGGTGATAGAGATGGCTTACTACGGAGCGCAGGTGATTCATCCGAAAACCATTAAGCCATTACAAAACAAAGGCATTCCGCTTTTGGTCAAAAGTTTTCTTGATCCTTCACTGGAAGGATCAAGGATTGATGCGACTGTGGTGAAATCTCTCCCACCCATCATTGTCAGAAAAAAGAATCAGGTATTGTTGAAATTCACTTCAAGAGATTTCTCTTTTTTGGAGGATGAGACGATAAGTTGGCTTCAATCGAAATTCAGTGCACACCGTGTAAATCCGAATGTGAGTCAGAAAACAGCCATATCGCTGCTGTGTTGTGTTGATGATAAGCCGGAAAGATTGGAAGCACTGTGTCTCGAAGCGGGGGAAATATTCGATGTTGAAATGGAGCGCAATTTGGTATTGCTGACAGTCAGACATTATGATCCTGCCAAACTAAAACAGTTGATTGGAAATGGCATATCCATATTGGAACAAAAAACACCTGAAACGATTCAGGTGTTGATGAGATGCTAGTATGAAGTTGTCAAAAATTAATTTATCACGTACTCGCCTTTTCTGTTGACCATGATGATGGGCAAATCTTTCTCTGTTTCAAAATAATCGAATACCTCGCGGATGTTAGCATTGAACTTCTGAAGATATTCATTGTCCTTAATCGTTTTATTCAGATGATCGAGAGAGGATTTCACATTATAGCGTACAGGAAAAATGTGAACGGATATGAACTCTTGTCCGCTGTTTTTTGCTGCGGAAGCCAATACATACAATTCTTCGATTGGCGCATCGCTTATGGCAATACAACCGGTAGAAACACAATTTCCATGAATGTAAATCGCTCCACCTGGTTTTTCCGCATCACTCAAGATTCTGTCTGATGCATTTGGATAGTTGATTCCCAGTGAGAGGTGATAATTACTATTCGGGTTGAACTCGTTGATGTGATAGAATCCCTCCGGAACCTGATAATCCCCTTCCATTCTTTTAGGTCCCATGGTACCGCTTTGCATACAGATCTTGTATGTTTTGAACAATTTGAAACTTCCATCAGTTTGATCTTTCACCCAAACTTCGAGCTGGCGGTCATATTTAAAAGATCTCAGATAGACGCTGGTTGGAGGCCATACAAGATTTTGACGCTGAAACTGTTTGCTCAGAGAATCTTCTGTGCGGTTGAAAATGGATACCAAACGGCTATCCTTTCGGTTGTTTTCATTGAAATTATCCTGTGCAATGGCATTGAAACTGCCAGTTAAAAACAGGATAGCTAAAATAATCAGTCGGGTGGAATAGTTTTTCATAACAACATTAAAACGAAAATCTTTGGGGTTTATTTCGTTATGAGTCATTTTCCGAATAAAAAACCGATAAAATATTGATTTACAAGTTACCTCTTGCCTCTTGTTCACGCTCCAACGCTTCAAAAAGAGCCTTAAAATTACCTTTTCCGAAGCTTTTCGCCCCTTTCCTTTGTATGATTTCAAAGAATAAGGTCGGACGATCTTCGAGGGGCTTACTGAAAATCTGCAGCAAATATCCCTCATTGTCTCTGTCTATGAGTATTCCAAGGTCTTTCAGCGGAGCAAGATCTTCATCAATATGACCCACCCTATCTAGCACAGTATCATAATATGAAGTTGGCACTTTCAAGAATTCTACACCTCTTTCTTGAAGCATTGTAACCGTTTCTATGATATTGGCTGTCGCTATTGCCACGTGTTGAACACCTTCTCCATTGTAAAAATCGAGATATTCTTCGACTTGGCTCTTTTTTTTACCCTCCGCAGGCTCATTGATGGGAAATTTAACAAAACCATTACCATTGCTCATCACCTTACTCATCAGAGCGGAGTATTCTGTTGAAATATCTTTATCATCAAATGAAAGAATATTCTTGAATCCCATCACATCCTCATAAAACTTCACCCAAGGGTTCATCTGATTCCAGCCCACGTTTCCAACACAATGGTCAACGTACAACAATCCAGTGGAAGTTGGGTTGTAATGAGATTCCCATTTTCTGAATCCGGGCATGAAAATTCCGTTGTAATTTTTTCTTTCAACAAAAATGTGGACAGTATCCCCATATGTATGGATTCCGCTCAATACTACTGAGCCATGCTCGTCTTTAAGGGTTGTAGGTTCCATATAGGTCTTTCCTCCCCTTTTGGTGGTCTGATGCCAGGCATCTGTCGCATCATCTACCATCAAAGCGAGGACTTTCACACCATCTCCATGCTTGTAAATATGATCAGCGATTGCATTGTTGGTTTTCAGCGGTGTTGTCAGTACGAAAGTTATTTTGTTCTGGCGAATCACATAACTGGCTCTGTCCATGACGCCGGTTTCAGGTCCAGCATATGCTATGGATTGGAATCCGAAGGCAGTCTTATAAAAATGTGCGGCCTGCTTGGCATTTCCTACATAAAGCTCCACATAATCGGTTCCATGCAGCGGCAAAAAATCAGCTAGTGTATTTTCGGAAATTGCAGGAGCGGTTTCTACTGACATTTTTTTTGATTTTGGTTTTATTGGAATGAAAAGAAATTCATTCAATTCATCTCCAAAGATAAAAAAAAAGACATAACAGACCTTAAAATTGAACCATTGAATACATGCATTAAAATTGGTGTCTTTTACAAAGAGGAATGGGAAAATTAATATGAACTTCAAAAAATTGAAGTTTATCTTTGGGCCGGATTTCAGAAAAAGACGCCCTTTATTTATTCAACCATCAGAACTTCACCATGATCAAAGCCGGTATTTTGGGAGGAGGACAACTAGGACGAATGATGCTGCAATGCGCCGCTAATTATCCGGTTGAGACTTTTGTTTTGGAAAGTGACCCCAATGCTCCTGCCGCTCACCTCTGCCATCGTTTCATTCAAGGAGATATCAATCAATATGAAGATGTTTATCGCTTTGGCAAGATGGTGGACGTGCTCACGATCGAAATCGAGCATGTCAATTTGGATGCATTAGAGCAGCTGGAAAAAGAAGGTGTTACCATCATACCCCGAACTTCGACCCTTAAGACCATCAAAAACAAAATCAGTCAGAAAAAATTCTATTCCGAAAATCAGATTCCCACTTCGCCTTATTTCATCACAAATTCAAGAGATGAATTATCCAAGCATTTGGATTTTCTCCCCGCCGTTCATAAAACAGCTGAGGGCGGCTACGATGGCAAAGGCGTTCAATCCATACATACAGAAAAAGACATTCAACTCGGCTTCGACACACCCTCTGTTTTGGAAAAAAAAGTCGAAATCGATAAAGAAATCGCCGTTTTGGTTGCCATCGGCCAACAAGGAGAAACCGCCGTTTATTCTCCAGTGGAAATGGTTTTTGATGATGATCTGAACTTATTGAGTCATCAGCTTTGTCCAGCACAACTTCCAGAGAAAATATTTTGGGCTGTTGATGCGATTGCCGTAAATGTGGTAAAAAAACTGAACAGTCCTGGTTTGTTTGCTGTTGAATTGTTTACAGATAATGAAGGTAATGTCTTGGTCAATGAAATCGCGCCCAGGGTTCACAACAGTGGGCACCACACCATCGAGGGGCATTTTTCTAGTCAATATGATATGCTTTGGAGAATACTGCTTGGATACCCGCTTGGCAATCCGGATATGATTCTACCTTCAGCATTGGTGAATATTGTGGGCGAAAAGACGGCTCATGGAAATGTATGCTATTTCGGCCTGAATGATGTGTTGGGAATGGATAACGTTTTTGTACACCTTTATGGGAAAAAAAGCGTGAAACCAGGAAGAAAAATGGGACATGTAACGATTCTAAGTGCAGAAAAGCAAGAACTGTTACATCGGGTACGACAAATCAAACAAAAATTAAAAGCAGGTTCTGAATCTTAAATCAATTAGATTTTAAACAAATTCTTATGTCAAAAATTGCCATCATCATGGGGAGCGAAAGCGACCTCGAAGTCATGAGACCCGCTGCCGAAGTCTTGAAACAATTTGGTATTCCATACGAGATGACCATTGTTTCCGCACACAGGACACCCGACAGGATGGCTCAATTTGCAAAGTCGGCCGTTGAAAAAGGATTTTCTGTAATCATCGCCGGAGCTGGGGGTGCTGCCCATCTTCCCGGCATGGTAGCTTCATATTCCACATTACCCGTAATTGGAGTGCCTGTAAAATCCTCCAATTCCATTGATGGATGGGATTCTGTTTTATCGATACTTCAAATGCCCGGCGGAGTTCCGGTTGCCACTGTAGCGTTGAACGGGGCCAAAAATGCAGGCATACTAGCCGCTCAAATTATTGCGACTTCCGACCAAACACTCAGAAAAAAACTGACCGACTATAAACGAGACCTTGAATCTCAGGTAATGGACATGGTCAGTCGTTTGGCATAGTTCACTTATTCCCATTTAACTTGATTTAAGACCACCTGTAAAGAAACCCCGATTTGAACAAAATCGGGTAGTTTTTGTGCTTACTTTTGCCACAATCAGAAAATAAAATCATATGATGAAAATGAAATGGTTATTATGCATGTTGCTGCCGGCTGGAGTAATTCATGCACAGAAGGTTTCCTTCACAGAATACGATCTTAAAAACGGACTTCATGTGGTCCTTCATCAGGACAAATCCGCTCCTGTCGTTGCCGTATCGGTGATGTACCATGTGGGAAGCAAAGATGAGAATCCGGAGCGTACAGGTTTTGCGCATTTTTTCGAACACCTATTGTTTGAAGGAAGCGAAAATATCAAGCGTGGTGAATTCATGAAGATTGTCAGCAGCAATGGCGGACAAAACAACGCGAACACCACACAGGACAGAACTTTTTACTACGAGCTCTTCCCTTCTAACCAACTTGAAACAGGACTTTGGTTGGAGAGTGAGCGTATGATGCACCCTGTGATCAATGAGATTGGGGTGAAGACTCAAAACGAAGTGGTAAAGGAAGAGAAAAGAATGAGGGTCGACAATCAACCTTATGGCAATTTCTTGAATGCGGTCATGAAAAAGCTCTTCGTAAAGCATCCATACACCTGGGTTCCCATAGGAAGCATGGAACATCTGGATGCGGCTACACTGCAGGAGTTCATTGCCTTCTTCAAAAAATACTATGTGCCCAACAATGCAGTCATGGTTATTGCCGGTGACATTGAAATTGAAAAGACAAAAACGCTCGTAGAAAACTATTTCGGAGAAATTCCGGCTGGAGCACCGGTTGAAAAAGTAAACATCAAAGAAGATGCGATAACATCAGAAATCATCGATACCGCTTACGATCCAAACATTCAAATACCAGCCATCATGACCGCATACCGTACTCCGGGTATGACAAGTAAAGAAGTGGCAGCGCTGGAATTGGCTTCTCGCGTATTGAGTGGCGGACAAAGCAGCAGAATGTATAAGAAAATGGTGGATGATAAAAAGAATACCTTACAAGTCGGTTGCTTCAATTATGCGTTGGAAGACTACGGAGCATACATTTCATATGCATTGCCAAACGGATCTACACCATTGGATACTTTGCTGAATGACATGGACGTGGAAATCGTAAAACTTCAACAGGAATTGATCAGCGAAATCGATTTTACCAAAATTCGCAACCAATATGAAAATGAATATATCGGCAAAAACGCCAAAATGCTCGGTATAGCCGAAAACCTCGCTGACGGATATACTTTCTTCAATAAAAACACAAACCACATCAACGAAGAATTGGAAGAAGTGAGAAAAGTCACACGTGAAGACATTCAAACAGTGTCGAAAAAATACCTGAACAAAAATCAAAGAGTAGTAGTTTATTATCTGCCGAAAAAATAATGAAAGAGTGCATTCTCATCAATGCAATGTTGATGAAGAAAGCCTTAAAGTCAGATAAAAAAAATTGAAACATCAAAAAGATCAACATGAAAAAAAATATATTACTGATTGGTTGCAGCTTGCTCGGTCTAGCCACTTTTGCTCAACAAAAGATTGATAGGACCAAGGCTCCAAAACCAGGCCCAGCTCCGACCATCACCATCAAAGACCCTTACATCGACTCATTGCCAAACGGCATCACCATCATCGTGGTGGAAAACCATAAACTTCCGAAAATATCCGCTACGTTAAGCATAGACAGAGGACCGATTGTTGAAGGAACAAAAGCAGGTGTGAACGGCATCATGGGACAAATGCTCGGTGAGGGAACCACAAAAACCACAAAAGAAAAATTCGACCTCGAAATCGATCAAATCGGAGCTGATGTCAATTTGAACGCAGGTGGCGGTTTCGCGTCTGCCCTTACCCGTTACTTCGACAAGGCATTCATGCTTCTTGCCGAGGGCATCAAATACCCTTCTTTCCCTGAATCCTCTTTTGAAAAAATCCGTTCGCAAAAACTGACCGGATTGAAATCTGCCGAAAAAAATGCTTCAGCGATTTCAGGCCGTGTTCTTTCCGCACTCAGCTATGGAAAAGAGAGCGCTTTGGGTGAATTTGAAACAGAAGAAAGCATCAAATCACTTACGCTGAACGACATCAAAGAAGCTTACAAAAACAACATCACACCATCCAGAAGTTATCTCACTTTCGTAGGCGATATCACACCGAAGCAAGCAAAAGAACTTGCCATGAAAGCATTTGGCGACTGGAAAGGAAAGAAGCTTACTTTGGCGAAAATTCCTGACGCTCCACTTGTTTCCACAACCGAAATTGATTTCATCGATTTGCCTACCGCAGTTCAAGGAGAAATCAATGTGAGCAATGTGATTTCAAATCCATTAAGCAATCCGGATTATCATGCGTTGGTTGTTGCCAATCAAATTTTAGGCGGTGGAGCTGAGAGCAAACTCTTCATGAATCTGAGAGAGAAACACGGATTCACCTATGGATCTTACTCTCGCGTAGGCAACGGCAGATTCCAGTCTTTGTTCACCAGCAGCGCACAAGTAAGAAGTGAAAAAGCCGATAGTGCGGTAGCTGAGATCATGAATGAGATTGCCAATATGAGATCAGGAAAAATATCTGATGAAGAATTGAAAAATGCAAAAGCGAAATACAATGGTCTTTTTGCATTGGGTATGGAAGATCCTGAAAGAACGGCTTCCTATGCATCAAATATCCTCATCAACAAATTACCGAAAGATTATTACAGAACCTTCTTGAAGAAAATAAATGCGGTAAGCATAGCTGATGTTCAACGTGTATCTCAAACCTATTTCAGCAAAGACAAATCAAGGATTGTCATAGTTGGAAACGCGAATAAAATTCTGCCTAATCTGGAGCGATTGGGTTATCCTGTTCGCAAATACGACAAATATGCGAACCCTGTGGTAGATAAGCCAAAAGAAGTTAACATTCCTGAATCAGGTAAAAACAGCGAATCAGTTTCAGCAGCAAGCATCATCGATGGATACTTGAAAGCCATCGGAGGAAAAGATGAAGTGAAAAAATTGAACACTGTTCGTGCCACTTTCACCATGGAACTCATGGGCAGAAGCTTTGATGGCGTTGATATCAAAGCAGCTCCCAACAAACATTACACCGAAGTGAAAATGGGTGAAATGAAAGTGATGCAGTCTTCATTTGACGGAGTGAAAGGTTACAGAGCTCAAATGGGACAAAAAGCGGATTTGGAGGGCAAGGATGTCAAAGAAGCCCAGGACGATAAAGGAATAATCCCACAATTATTCTATATCGCAAACGACCATCAGACCTCTTATCTTGGCATCGGAAAAGTTGGAGATGAAGAAGTGTACCGTCTTAAAATTGTAAAGCCTTCCGGTAAAGTTTCTGTGGAAAATTATTCCATAAAGTCAGGACTTCTGATCAGAGAAGAGAGCACCTCAGATGAAGGCGGACAGGAAATGACGATTTTCATCGACTATGCTGATTATAGAAAAACCGG
>JAURKN010000161.1 GCA_030831725.1 Ferruginibacter sp. | reverse complement strand
TAAAAAAGAAAAATTTAAAGAACTACTGTAGCGTTAAAAACTTAAATCTGCCATTCTAATTACTCGTACTCATTTATAATAAATCAAACTTGTGATCATGAATTTGAAAAAAATTCTTTTTGCTCTTCTCATTCCGTTTTTGTTTTTGATTGTGTCGCTGCAGTCCTGTCAAAAAGAAAACAATCAGAACCAAACTCAGCGATTGGATGTTTATCTGACCGATGATCCTGTTAGGTTTGATGCTGTAAACATTGAAATTTTGTCTATCGAAGCGAAGGTGGATACCTCTTCTCATCGTGATGATGACGATCATGGAGACGATGACGATGATGACGACGATGATGATGACGACCACGACGATTATGGATATTGGACATCTTTGAATTTTACGCCTGGCATCTACGACGTACTGCAATTGCGCAATGGTGTTGATTCCTTGATTGCTTCTGCTAATATCAATGGTACTGTAAGAAAACTACGCATCACCATTGGAACCCAGCACTCCGTAGTTGACAGTGGCGTAACGTATCCGCTCACTTTGGTTAATCCAAGCAACAATCAATTTTATGTTAGATTGAAGCAAAGACACAGAGGTAATAGCGGTTCCGGTACTCAATCCGTTTGGATAGATTTTGATTTGGGAAGGTCCATCTTCATTCAAAATGGACAATATTATTTAAATCCGCAAATTCATCCTTTCTGCGACGACAATTTCGGTGAAATAGAAGGAAGAATTTTACCGACAGATGCCAATGCTTTTGTAACAGCGTTCAATTCGACCGATACCGCATCAGCCATTCCATTCCGCGATGGTGAATTCAAAATCAGAGGTTTAGAGCCAGGTACCTATACGCTGTTTATTGATGGCACTTCACCTTATCAGGATACCACCTTATTAAACATTGTGGTAGACGCCGATGATGAAACAGAAGTAGGAACTATCACATTACGTCAATAATTAAAATAGCAAATATTAAAAAGGCAGGTTGATCATCAACCTGCCTTTTTTGTGTTCGTACATCTTGTGTATTTTCGAAAGAATTGAGCTTTAATTTCTAAGCAGTGCGCTTTCTTTTTTGATATTCTCTTCGAAAGTTTTAAATCTGTTTTCCAAATCCGTTCTCACTTCTTTCTTTACAGCTGGATTTCTGATGAAGCTGTAATCTATGCTGTTGAATACAAACTTTTTAAAATCGTTGTAAGTGAGGAATGGATATCTTTTCGCAAGAATGACAAATTGATTTGTCAAGTTGGTTCTTAAGATACCCGCATCATCCGAACCAATCACGATAGGTACACCATAATTGAAGTATAATGGGAAAGGGTGATTTTTTTCATCTATTTTCAGGATAAAAGAATTGCTTTCAGGATTTATCTCAACAGCAACATCATTCTTTTTCATGTATCTCAGTAGTTCGAAAGGATTTTTTTCATGTGCCAAATCAATTCCATGACCTATACGTTTGGCACCGGCAATTCTGACGGCAGCATTGATGTGCCATGTGAGCTCTTCCGGCATAACGAGTCCCAATGTAAGCTCTCCTGCATGCATGCTGTATTTCACATTCGGAAATTTCCGGTGAAAAAATCGATACATTTTCATGTGTAATTCATAGTCTTTCATCGAAACATCACCATCTTCCGGAGAAACAATATTAACGCCCGCTATCAAATCACTTCGGTCTGCAGAAAGAAAAGCAATGGTCAGATGATTGAAAAGATCAACAGGATTCATGAATCGAAGTACATAATTCTGGTATCTCATTTTGAAACCAGGTTCATCAATTCTCAAGCTGTCATGAAGTTTTTTCACAAAAAACAGGTTAAAAGAATCAGCTCTTTCAACAGCTCCTTTTTTCAAAATGGATTCATATAGTTGGGAAAACAAATCATTCAACTTTTCTTCTTCCTGCTTCGAAGAAGCAGCCCTTATCTCATCATCCCATTTATACCATTCCGACACATCAGGCGCATTAATCGGTGTTGTTAATTGTGTTTCGATGTAGGAAAGATTTTCTTTAAGTGCTCTGTTTTTCAGTTCCAACAGACCTGGTACGAAATAATTATCCATCAGAGGCCAAAACTTTAAAAAGCTTTCAAAGAACAGTTTGTCTGACGGATATCTTGAAGGATCGTAGTCTTTTACAGACCAGGTTTGAAGAATTTTAATCTTCATGGCATCAAGTTGTCCATTATTTATGATCTCTGAAAATCTAACCCATTCTGCAGAACCGGGATTTGATTTTGAAACCGCAAAGGTTTCCTTGTTCAGATAGAAGTCTTCTCTGATTGCTTTTTCTATCATCGGTTCCGCGTATGTGGATCCAGCGAAATGGTGATGCAAATCACCTCCTTTAGGCATCTGGTTGAAAAAGGCAATCAGCTTTATTTCCTGTTTTCTGATGGACTGAAAAAAATCATTTGTGTTTTGCTGCGTATGTCCCTTAATGCAAAGCAAAATCATCACTGCGGATAATAGTTTTCTCATATGCTTTTTTTTTAAGTGAACCAATCGGGTTTCAATGTTTCTAAGGGTTATATTTATATGGATTAATTTGTCTCTTCAGATTCAAGGTCTTTCAGATGTAGTTTCAATGCATTTACCGAAATGCTGATTTCCCAGAAAGAAAGTCCGAGTGATATCAACAATGTCAGCATGCCGGATCCGAAAAAATAAATGCTTATTTGATCGTATTCCAGATATAGCATCAACATGGCAAAAACAGAGAGAAAAAGACAAAGTACTCCGGACAATTGCATGAAGCGAATCAAGGTCAACCTCAGATTAAGATTTTTAATTTCCAGCAAAATGCTCTTATTTCTCTCTTCGTCATACGTTTTTTTCAGTCCTCTCACCAATTGGGCAATGGTTAGGAAACGATTGGTATAGGCAAGAAGAATCAGTGAAGTAGCGGAGAAAAGCAGAGCTGGAGTTTCAATCGTCAGGGTCATATCTCTCAAAACGTTTTTGTATATCGATTGGAACAGAAAAGATGAAATTGCTGTTCCGGTTTCGTCTCCCGTCAGTTTTATTGAAACGCATCATCGCAGGACGATAATGCTGTTTTATATAACCAATAACGGTATGAGACTCTTTATCAACACATAATCGAACCCTATTTTCAATTATGTTAATCCCTCAATTTACGGAATTCTTTTCAAAATCTGTTTTTTTCATCTTTTTTCTTAAGCCAATCTTTTTAGACTGGAAGCTCAATTTCTGAATTTGAACATGTTGATCATTCAGATTGTTAACTTGCAGGGAATGCGAATTTTTTGAACAACAAACTCATAACATGAAACGAACGACTATTGGCTTTTTTTTCCTCATATACCTATCCGCTTGTATAAACAAAAAAAACGACGTGCCTGTAGTCGCATTCATTGATGCATTTCAGGACAATACCATCGCCATGGCGAAGCAAGGATTTTTTGATGCACTTTCGGAAAAAGGGTTTGATGAAAAAAAAGGAACCATCAGCGTCATTTACCGTAATGCACAAGGAGATATTCCGACACTGACCCAGATCACCAAATATATGATTTCGCAGAATCCTACGCTGATTGCCACAAGTCCGACATTATCCACCATTACCGCCATTCAGAATACCAAAACCATTCCGGTATTCATGATGGTTTCCTCCACTCCTAAATTGATGAAACTGAATGACGCAAAGGGGAATGAGCCTGTCAATCTTTTTGGAACAGGAGAGAATATTGATTATATAGATACATCATTCGATCTCATTCCAAGTTTGATTCTACCCAAAAACGGAAAAATAAAAGTGGGAATGATCTTCAATCAATCAGAACCACAGTCGGTTTCCGCTATGGAGGGAATAAAAAAACGGGTGGACATCAACAAAATGGAATTGGTCGCTTTGCCTGTAAATTCTTCTGCTGAAGTACAATTGGTTACCCAATCTCTTTTGTCGAATGACATCGATGTTTTTTTCGCCAATCCAGATAATACGATATTCGCTTCTTTTGAATCGATAGTGAAATTATGCGATCAATCGAATGTGCCTGTTATGACTAGTGAAGCGGGATTGGTGGCACGTGGAGCATTGGCGGCCTATGGTGCAGACATCTATCAATGGGGCTATCAGACAGGATTACAGGCAGCGGAGTATTTGAAAACGGGAAAGCTGGATAACATAAGTTGGGATTTGGTAAAAGAAAGAAAAAGAGTGTACAATTCAGAAAAAGCCGGGAAATATAAGATCAAGATTCCTGATACATATAAAGCGATGCCATGAGTACGTTTTTAATATCTGCTGTTCAACTCGCATTGTGTTTGGTCCCTATGGCCATGGGGATTTTCATCACGATGAAAGTTTTCGGCATACCGGACATCACAACAGACGGATCATATACTTTGGGAGCCACGGTTACCGCGGTGATGATGAGTAACCACATGCCAATATGGATGGTAATGCCGATGAGCATGGCTGCAGGGGCAATCTCTGGATCAATCACCGGATTCATACATACCAAATTCAATATTGATGCGCTGTTATCGGGTATACTCGTAATGACCGCCCTGTATTCCGTAAATCTGATCATCATGGGCAGATCAAATATTCCGCTGATTGATATAGAAACCCTTTTTCAATTCATTTCTATTTCTGAGGATCAAAACATAAACGCTTTATTTGTTACCGTGTTACTGGTTTTGACGCTCTATTTTTTACTCATCTATCTTCTCAAAACCGATTTTGGAATATCGATGAGAGCCACAGGCAACAATCCGATTATGACAAAATCTTTGGGCGTGAATAACGACAAGATCAAGATCATCGGTTTGGCGATGTCGAACGCATTGACGGCCATGAGTGGATTTCTGGTGGCACAGTATCAGGGGTTTGCCGACATCAACATGGGAATCGGCATAGTGATCACCGGCTTGGGTTCGGTATTGATTGCAGATGCATTGAAGAAAGCGTTTCGGATTCAAAAAATAGGATATCAACTTTTGTTTTTGATCATAGGCTCGTTGATGTTTCAGCAGGTTTTGGCGATCACATTGTCTTTGGGAACGGACCCTGCTTTGTTGAAGATGGTTACGGCCAGTTTTGTGCTTATCATTGTGGCACTACCGGGTATCCATAAACGCTATTCAAAAAACTAAAAACATCATGATTGCGATAAAACAGCTTACCAAAACATACAACATAGGAGAGGAGAACGAGGTGGTTGCTTTGAGTGCGCTGGATCTCGAGGTGAAAGAAGGCGACTTTGTGATGATTGTGGGATCGAATGGGAGCGGGAAGTCTACGTTGATGAACTTGTTGCTCGGCGTAACAAAACCCACGAGCGGGAAGATCTTGGTTGATGGAAATGATATTTCAGGTTTGGCACAGCATCGTCGAAGCAAGTGGATTTCCATGGTATTTCAGAATCCTTCAAACGGAACAGCGTCAGAACTTACCATTTTGGAAAACTTCAGATTGGCTTCTTTACGAACACAAGCTAAAGGATTGAAAATCGGAATGGATGCCAAGTTCAGAGAGAAAGTAATTGAGCTGGTTTCCACCCTGGGAATGGGGCTTGAAAAAAAACTGGATCAACCCATGGGAAGCTTGTCGGGCGGACAGCGTCAGGCCCTTACGTTATTGATGGGTGTTATTGATGACACAAAGATTTTACTGATGGATGAACCGACTTCCGCACTGGATCCCAGATCAAGTGAAATCATCATCAAACTGGCTGAAAAAATAAATCTGGAGAAAGGCATTACCATCTTGTTTGTCACCCACAGCATGAAAGACGCATTACAATATGGAAACAGACTGTTGATGTTTCATTCCGGTAAAATCACAAAAGACATCAAGGCCGACGAGAAAAAAAGGCTTACGCTTTCAAACCTGTATGATTGGTTTTAGAATGGGTATGAAAAATAATCCTGTGAATATTAAATGTGATGAATCAGTAAAGACAAAAGTGGAATTTTTATCTGGATCAAAGGTTTTGGGTTTTTAAAAATAATCTTGCTTTTTCAAGATCTTCAGGCACATCAATTTTCACACTTTGATGAGTTGTTTCGATCATTTTCAAACGGACTCCATTTTCGAGGTATCTCAAACATTCAATTTTTTCCGCTTTTTCCAAAGGTGTCATCTCCCAATTTGTGAATTGGAGCAAGGCTTCTTTTCTGAATGCATAAATACCCACGTGCTCCCAATAAACCGGAGAAATCGAGTGGTCTCTATGGAAAGGGATCACACTTCTGCTGAACAACAGTGAAAAATGGTTTTTGTCAACCGCCACTTTTACATAATTGGGATTTGCGACATCATTTGGATCTGCAAAAGATTTCATCACGCTGGAAACCCGAACTGCATCATCATTGAAGGTATCTAACAAATCAGACAGTGTTTTTCGGTCGACAAAGGGCTCATCTCCCTGAACATTGAGTACAACATCCACATCCATTTCCCTTACGGCTTCTGCAATCCTATCACTACCGCTTTCGTGCTCCGACTGACTCATAATTACATTCGAACCATTGGTTTTCAATAAGTTATAAATTATTTCGTGGTCCGTAACCACCCAAACGTCATCAAAAAGCCCGGTTTTTAACGTGTTGTCATAGGTATGTTGTATTACAGACTTGCCCCCAAGATCCTGAATCAGCTTGTACGGAAACCGCGTTGCGGCATATCTGGCAGGAATCATGGCAATTTTCTTCATTTTGGGCTCATTTTAAGGAACGAACTTAGGATTAATTTCAGGAGTATGATTTAAAATGTAATATAGGAATCTCTTTTATAGGAGGATTGTTTTTTGGTCAAAATACATCAATCTCATAACTTGCACACATTCCCAAAGTTTGGTAGTATCATTTATTGCCGTAAAAAAAACAACAATATGAAAAAAATCTTCTTTTTCATGCTCTTGAGCAGCTTCTATGTTTTAACAAATGCTCAAACCGTTACAGTGTATAATGCACCATTGGGGTTCACTCCCAATATTCCAATTGGAGGAACAAGTGCTTCTCCAACAAGGTACCATGTCAGTGAAGCGATTTATACCAATGAGGAGATTGGAAACAACAATTTCACTTCTGCCGGAACAGCGATTCAAAAAATAAATTTCTTCATAAATATTGAAGGTGCGCCGACAACCATCACGAATTATCGTGTTTCTATGAAAAATGTGACCGCTGCTACACAGTTCTTTACAACTGGTCCAGCAAGCACTATTGGCTACACTGTTGTTTTTGACGGAACTTTCAATGCAGTTGCAGATGCCAATGGTATCATCGAACTTCCACTCACTACTCCATTTGTGAGAACCGCCGGAAGCAATCTCCAGATTAAATTTGAAAGACTTGATAACGTTGCTCATCCTGGATATTCTTTTATCACCAGCAATGGAAATAATTTCGATGGAGCCGGACTTTCCTGCCGTAGAGTCAATACGAGCACATTGCCAACTGCTACCACTAATCTTACCGCGTCAGCATTCAGACCCGCCATTCAGTTCGTTCACATTTTTAACAAAGACGCCGGAACATTTGCCATTATTCCTCCAACTTCATCTTGCTATAACAGCAATCAAACATTATTTGTCGCAGTTTCCAACGACGGACTTGACCCAATTCCTGCTGGTGCCGCAAATGTATCTTTGAGAATCGGTGGAGCCAACAGATATACAGGTACATCCACCAACACGGGTATTATCGCGCCGGGAGGTTTTGAAGTGGTTGTTTTCTCTGGTGTCAATTTGAACAATGCCGGCGAAAATCTTGATACAGCTATAGTTTCTTATACTGGTGATGGTACAGCTTTGAACGATACCACATTTGACGCTTTCAGCACAGCAAATACCATTACCAGCTTCCCAGTTGTGGAAGATGCAGAAACAACATTGCCTGTATTCCCATATGCCGAACTGCTTGCCGGATCCACTCAATTGTGGACTTTGCAATTAGGAAAATATGGTAACACGGATTTAGATCCGGATTCTTTGGCGCCAAGAGCACCAGGAAATCGTTTCTATCTTTTTGATAGTTACAGCGGATCAGGATCTGTTGGATTCAGCAGCAGACTGTATAGTAACTGTATTTCCATTCCTTCAACATCAACAGCCGGAAGTTTCCGTGTGACTAACGTAAGTTTCTGGATGAGTCATGATAACACTTACCTTGATGCTCTGGATAGCGTTTATCTGACCATTTCAACAGACCGCGGACAAACCTGGACAAGATTGGCAGGTTACCAGCGCGCCGACGCAACTGCTTTGGTGCCAACATGGAGACAAGAAACGGTAGACATATCCGCATATAACGGACAAACCGTACAACTTGGCTTTGAAGCAATCAGTCAATACGGAAATGTGATTGGTATTGATGATATCAACATCACTTCCAACATTGTACTTCCAGTTACCATGTTGAATTTTGATGCGAGAAGAGCAGGAAAAGTGAACAATCTCACTTGGACAACCACCCAGGAAATCAACTCACAAAAATTCGAAGTTGAGCGCAGTACAGACGGTACAAACTTCTCTTCGATTGGAACCGTAAATGCAGCTGGTAACACCACAACC
>JAURKN010000160.1 GCA_030831725.1 Ferruginibacter sp. | reverse complement strand
TTGACGCCGCCATGCAATTAATCGCCGAATTCGATCAAACCACTTTTGCCATCATCAAGCATACCAATGTTTGTGGCATAGCTCAAGACCAGTCTCTTTCAGAAGCCTGGAAACTGGCTTTGGCTGGAGATCCGGAAAGCGCGTTTGGCGGAGTTTTGGTATGCAACGCCGAAGTAGATGAAACAGCTGCGACTGCAATCAGTGAACTGTTTTTCGAAGTGCTGATCGCACCTGCTTTTTCAGAATCATGCCTAAAAATGCTGATGGTGAAGAAAAATCGCATCCTGCTCCAATATAAAAAACTGCCTCATGCCAACATGCAGCACAGAACTTTGCTCAACGGAATTTTGGCACAGGATACCGACAACGGCAATGTTGCTGCATGGAAAGAAGTGGGTGGAAGAGAAAGTACCGAAGCGGAAAAAAAATCACTGGCATTCGCCAATATCGTTTGCAAACATCTTAAAAGCAACGCGATTGCATTAGTGAAAGGGTGTCAGCTTGTTGGAAAAGGCTGCGGACAAACCAGTCGTATCGATGCTTTGCGTCATGCCATAGACAAGGCGGGTCAATTCAATTTCGATCTGAAAGATGCTGTTTTGGCCAGCGACGCTTTTTTCCCGTTTGATGATTGTGTCAAGATTGCCCATCAGTCGGGCATAACCTCTTTTATCCAACCCGGAGGTTCCATCAGAGATGCTGATTCGATACAATATGCGGTTGATCAGGGCTTGTGCATGGTGATTACGGAAATGAGACATTTTAAACACTGATATTGTCAATAACAGTAAAGCATACACGAATCAATGCCGGATATCTGGCTTTGTTCATTACAAGCACTATTTGGGGAACCACATGGGTGGGCAGCAAATATGCTTTACAGCACTTGCCCGCACTGCAATTGGCGGCGATTAGACAACTGATTGCAGGATCCTGCTTTCTGATTTATTTTCTCATCTTCAAAAAACAAAGTCTGCCAAACCGAAAAGACCTGAGGACCATCTTCATCATGTCGTTGTTGATGATGGTTTTCGCAAACGGATTGAGCACATGGGGTCTGAAACATATACCTACGGGATTGGGTTCGCTGATAGGCGCATTGTATCCGATGAGCGTTTGGCTCATTGAAAAATTTGGTTATAAAAAATCGGTTGGAAACCGTTACACCATTATCGGATTGATCCTCGGTATCGTCGGCATCGGATTTGTTTTTTATCAAAATATGTTCGCAAAAATCACTCCTGAATTGATATTTGGTCTGTCGCTTTCGGTATTTGCGATGCTTTGCTGGAGTCTTGGTACCATTTTTCTCTCTCAACATAAACTGACCATCAATCCTTATCATGGCATGGGTTGGCAAATGATCATGGGTACGATCATGTTGAGCATTTTGTCTTTACTCACAGGAGAACACATCCCATTGGAAAGCGTAAAGATAGAGGGATGGATTTCTATCTTATATCTCGCGATTTTCGGATCGGTGCTCACCTTTGTATGTTTCATCTATTCATTGAATAAACTACCGGCTACCGTATCTTCTCTGTATGCCTATTTCAATCCGATTGTGGCCATGTGGATGGCTTCCTGGTGGCTTGGAGAAAAATTGACTTCTGAACTGTTTGTCGGAGCCGTGATTACCCTTACCGGCGTCTATATGGTCAATCACAGCATCAAAAAAGACCAGGAAAAGCTTATTGTCGAATCAGAGATATGATTCTCTCGAAGGAAGACCTCCAACGCTTATATTTTTTATTTTCTGCCAAAAGATGATTGTGAAACACGGAAATGAAAAGTCCGTTTGTTTTCTTGCAATATTCCCATTGTTCTTTGAAATTCAATTCGGCTTGATCCGGCGAAGTTTTTTCTTCAAAAATGGAATTGGCATCCATGTAACTGAATGGATAAATACGGAGCGAGGTGGTTTTTTCTTTTTGCAAATCATACCAACTGAAACTTCCTGCGAAAGACGCCCTGAATCCATTTATGCTTCCATATCCCATGCTGTATTCTTTTTCAATTCCTGAAGCAATGAGCAATCTGTATGTTTCCGGCAAATGGAAACGCAGATAATGTTGTCTGGACCGGATGATGTTTTTCTTTGTTATGGCTGCTAGTGTCTCTTTCTCTTCATTCATGCAGTGCTGGTCGTTTATGGTATTGAAAGAAGGATGAATACCTATGCTGTTTTGAGCTGCTATTTTTTGAATGCGGCTGATCCACTCGGGATTTTTCGGAGAAATATTTTTGTCGTACTTGGTCCTGTTTTTAGACATCAGAAAAAAGAAAAGATTGTTGAGATTCCCTTTTTGATTTATTTTTTCTAAAAAATCGAAACTGTCAAACGGATCATTTTTCACACCAGCCAACACCAATAGTCGTTCCATAGTAGGCTTCTGAAGGAAACCAAAAAAGTTTCTAAAAAAGCCCTTGTTTTTGTAAGACCAAGCCATATCAACATCATAGGTGACCATGGATTGAAAGGAGGGTGAGTTAAACTTAATTTCGTCAAACTGCATTTGCAAACTTTTCATGAATACATGCAGCCAGATATTGACCAGCGGTTGATTCAGAAAACCATCTTGAAACGCAAGAGAGGCGGTATGAGGAAATCTACCGAAACTATCTTTTTCATGCGGAAGATATTCTTCATAGCGAGTGATCAGATAGAAGGTGGCGGAGAAAAGATCAAAAGGGAATGAGTATCCTTTTTCCTGAAAAAAAATCTTTACGGAAATATCTTCTTCAAATGAGAATAAGTAATCTTCCGGAGACAAAGATTGTTTTTGAATTCCTTTTTCGAACAATAGTCCTTTACAGGGCATGGAAAAAGCACCTGCTAATTTTTTTGTTGATCCATATGATATTACGAAGTGCTCAGCATTGAATTCGATGTTTTTCGAATCCTCATCAGTCATGATTTCAAAACGGACGCCCAGTTGTTCGCCAAAAATGAATTGACATATGTAATCCAATCTTTCGGAACGGTATGGGGTTAGGATGATAATCATCTTGAAAATGCTGACATTACTTCCCTTGCTTGTTTTTTTCTTTATCCTTCCAAAGTTGGTTGAAGGTTTTCGGACTGAAAGAGAGCGGTGCGCGTTCTTTGCTCCAATTTGAAAAGAGCGTGTTAATCACTTTATTTTTGATCATGCTGTTTCCGCTGTTCATCAATCCGCGGTGCAAGCTGGCAAGCTTCCAGGCTTTCCATGCCCATTTCTCGGTGACGGGGCCCATTCCGGAGTCGGATGCCTTGTGTCGGTTATCCAGCAGTAACTCATGCAATTCTATTTTCACCGCACAAACTTCAGTACAGTTTCCGCAGAGCGATGATGCGAAACTAAGGTGGTTATACTCTTTCGCATCTCTCAAGTTGGGCGTAATGACGCTACCGATGGGTCCGCTGTATGTAGTGCCGTATGCATGTCCTCCGATGTTTTTATAAACAGGACAGGCGTTCAGGCAAGCGCCGCATCGGATGCAGTACAAACTTTGTCGCTGAACAGGATCCTTTAAGATTTCAGTTCTTCCGTTATCGAGCAGGATGACAATCATTTCCGAAGGTCCATCGGTTTCATTTTTTTGACGAGGGCCTGTGACGATGGAGTTGTACACGGTCAGATTTTGACCTGTTCCGAATGTACTGAGCAAGGGCCAGAACAAGGAGAGGTCGTCCATCGAAGTGAGAACTTTTTCAATACCTACAATGGCGATATGCGTATCAGGAAAAGCGCAGCTGAGTCTTGCGTTTCCTTCATTTTCTGTGATGGCGATGCCGCCTATGTCGGGGATGATGAAGTTGGCACCTGTGATTCCAATTTCCGCTTCCTTGTATTTTTTTCGTAAAATATTTCTGGCAACCTGGGTGAGTTGTTCCGGATTGAGATTGGGATCTGTACCTAGCTTTTCAGCAAACAATCTGGCAACATCCTCCTTGCTTTTGTGCATGGCAGGAGTTACGATATGGTAGGGCGCTTCACCATCAAGTTGTTGGATATACTCACCCAGATCGGTTTCCACACTTTCGATGTCATTCTCCTCCAAAATCTCATTCAAATGAATTTCTTCCGTTACCATGCTTTTGCTTTTCACAACGGAACGGCATCTTTTCTCTTTGCAAATAGCCAAAATCGCATCGGTGGCTTGTTTTGCATTTTCCGCCCA
>JAURKN010000159.1 GCA_030831725.1 Ferruginibacter sp. | reverse complement strand
TGGATGACGAAACCGTTTGGGTCAGTGGCAGCGGCGGACAAGTGGGTCGAAGCATTGATGGAGGTAAAACATGGACATTTCATGTGATCAAGGGACAAGAGAAAACAGAAATCAGAGATATTGAGGCTTTTGATGAGATGCAGGCTGTTGCTATGGGCATAGGCAGTCCCGCTCAAATATTCAGAACAGTTGATGGCGGGGCAACCTGGGATGTGGTTTTTTCAGACAGTGGCAAATCGATGTTTTTGGATGCCATGGAATTTTGGAATGAGCAAAGCGGTGTTGTGATCGGAGATCCGATTGAAGGTAGGTTTTACATGGCAAGAACATTCAATGGGGGCAGAACATGGGAACCATTGCCTATGAAATTCAGACCTGTTGCCGATTCCGGAGAGGCATGCTTTGCAAGCAGCGGAACAAACATCAGAAAAAGAAAAAAAGACGAGGCGATTTTTATTTCGGGAGGACTGAAGTCGCGCATTTTTATTCGGGATTCCTCATTTGTGATTCCTGTGGTTCAAGGAACAGAGAGTACAGGCGCTAACTCTATTGCGGTTAAAGATGAAAATACATTTATGATTGTTGGAGGCGATTTCAGTCAGAAGGATGCTTCCGACAACGTTTTGGCATATACGAAAGATGGAGGAATTAGCTGGGAGAAAGGACTTGGAAGACCGAGTGGATATCGAAGCTGCGTAGAGTATCTTCGAAAAAAAACATGGATCACCTGCGGACTCAATGGCGTTGATATCACCACTGATGATGGTTTTCATTTCCTGAATATCAGTAAAACAGGATATCATGTATGTCGTAAAGCTAAAAAAGGAAAAGCGGTCTATTTTGCTGGCGGGCAAGGCCGAATTGGGAAACTGGTTAAATAAAGACTTAAAAGAGAGCGAGAAAGTGAATTTGTAGATTACTGTTCTATCTACATTTTTTGAGGTTTGAAATCAAATCACTCAAATAATTTGTTCTTATGTCCCAAACAATTGCATAATCAACACCCATATAATCATGAACTATTCTATTTCGAAATCCTCGTATTCTATGCCAATCAATTTCCGGATGAGTATCCTTAAACTCCTCTGATAGCCTATTTGCAGCTTCTCCGATTATTTCAAAATTTCGAATTACTGCATCAATCGTTTTCGTGTCACGAGAAAAATCATCAAAGCTCATATCATTTGTGTACTGTATTATTTTTTGTCAACTATCTAAGATATCTGAAATAAGCAGCTCTGGACTTCTGTTATACATAAATAATATCCTTTTCTATGGCTTCGAAATATGGCTGCTTAACACCTTTTCTAGAAACTAAATCTACCGAACGATTGACTTTTGTTTCTAAAAAATTAGCTAAGTCAATAAAACCAATACCAATTGGCTGGTCAAAATCTACAATAATGTCTAAATCACTATCAATCCTCATTTCATTTCGAGCAACAGATCCAAATATTCCGATAGAACTCACATGGAATTTCTCACTCAATTCAGGCTTGAGATTTTCGAGGATTTGCTTTATTGTTGTTAGTTCAGACATGTAACGAATATACGGAATTGTAAAGAAAGGTAAAACTCTACTTATATTTTACAATCTACAAGAATGGTTTTACAACATTAATTAGAATTCAGTAAAAAATACTGAACTAAAGCACTCATACTCTCTCACCATCCTGTTAACGAATGAGCTTGATGATTTGTCGGTCTCCGTTCTTGATCACTTCCAGCAAATAGACTCCTGATGCATATGGTTCAAGATTCAGGTCGTAAAGATTATTGCCTTTTCTTACACCATACTCATATTGGAAAATGGTTTGTCCCAATCCATTCAACAAACGGATAACTGCTTTTCCATCGCTGCTAGAAGTCAATTTAAGTCTTTGACGAGGCCCTGGATTTCCGGAAACTGAAATCTGGTCATTGTAAGAAATCACAGAACTATCAAAACGAACCTCGGTTTGAATCTGGGTTTGAAAACTGCATTTTCCATAGTGATACACATATGTCAACTGATGAACACCTATGCCTGCAAATCCAGGATCAAAGGTATTTCCCAAAACCCCGTTTCCACTTAATTGTCCACCTGGTGGATTGAGGTTTACTAGCACAGGGTTATCGGTGTGCATATAAAGCGGATCCACGCCTGTAATACTTGGATTGATATTCGGTGCCACAACAGCAGTCACAGCCATTCTTGCACCATCGTTACAGGTTTGAGGAATGCCTTCTACTTTCCAATTGTAAAAGAACGGATAGCGCTGATTTCCATTTGCCGAGCCAACAATATGAGCCACCGCATCCAGTTTGAACGGATAGCCGATATTGGCAGCAGTTGTTTTGCTGGTGTAAAGCCCTGGAGCACCCTGCGTAACACTAACACCCAATTGATGATTCAATCCGGAAGGAACATAAAAATCAAGTACGATTTCTTGCTCACCCGTTCTTAGAATAATCGCTTTTTCCAACAGTAGCTTTCCATATTGGTCTCTGAGTTGAATATATCTTATTCCGGCAGATTGGGCATAAACGGTAACCTTATTTAATTTGAAAGGAACATATGCGTTGAATATCAGATAATCTTCTCTGGTTGCCAGGAAATCACCTGTTGTTGAAATGGCGTTTGATGCTGCTCCGATAGAATCATAGAACATAGGAGGCTGATCGGCCACATAAAAAGTGGTGGAACGGGTTAATGTTCCGGTTTGCAAATAATTACCGACATGAATAAGATTACCACGGATTGGCGCATCGTACCAATGCGCGTTTCCACTTGCATAAAGTTCCGCAGTCGATCCCGAACAAACGGTATCCGCTTTAACTTCCGACGGATAAGAACTTGCTCCTGCAGAATAAATGTCTAGAGTATCACTGGTTGCAATTCCGCATGGGGTTGTTGCTGTCACCCAATATCTGCCTGGCTGTCTGACCTGAATTTGTTGAGTTGTAGCTCCTGTACTCCATTGATACCTGCTTGCACCGCTTGCCACAAGGTTCAGACTGTCTCCAGGACAAAGCACATCTCCTTTTGAACTAAAGATGTAAGCATAAGGACTTGTATTTGTTGGACGTTGTAAACTGAGATTCGTTTTAGCGGCGAGCCAGTTGTTGTTTTCGTTCATCTCCAGAAAATGATTATCCGGATCGATTTGAATCATCGTATAATATTCACCGTTACAAGCTTCATATGGAACCTTCACAAAGCTTTCATCCAAGTATCGACCATAGATATCAACCTTACCGACACTTATGCCCTGCAGTTGATTTCCGCAATTGTATCCTCCACCGAGTCCATAATTGGCAAAAGAATCATTGCTCAAAATTGTTCCGTTGGCATCCACGCAATCACCGAGTGCGCCAGAGCAGGTAGTAAGGTCAATCAGACAAAAGCTCACTTTGATACCACTGTTGACAATAGGCCAATTAAGAGTATCAGCAACACTGGCGTCTTTGAGGCGAAGGGTGTATAAACCCCAGCCGTCGAGATGAATATGTCCGTGTGCAGGATGATATTGCATGTATCCTGCTGGGCGCAAATCGTATTCGAAGCGGTTATCG
>JAURKN010000158.1 GCA_030831725.1 Ferruginibacter sp. | reverse complement strand
CTGCAGGAGGGATATGGAAACCGGTGCATATTGAAGCATACGACAATATTTCTTTTTATGATGCAAGACAGAAAAAAAGAGATCTGCTGAATCGGAAAAGAAAAAAAGACATGAAGCTGATTCAAGTGAAAGACAGCATCGGAACGAGTTTTTATTTTCAAAAAAACGGGAAACCTATTTATATGAAAGGCGCAAATTGGATCCCTATGGAGGCCTTTCCAGGAAGAGTGAGCAAGGATAAATACAAGACACTGCTTGATATGGCTAAAGCTGCAAACATGAATATGCTTCGTGTCTGGGGAGGTGGAATCTATGAGGATGACTATTTTTATGACCTCTGCGATTCTTTGGGCATCTACGTTTGGCAGGATTTCATGTTTGCTGGAGGTATGTATCCTGCAGACAAAGATTTTTTACAAAATGTGAAGGCGGAAGTCAAGCAGCAGATAGAAAGACTCAGACATCACCCTTGTATCGTGTTATGGTGCGGCAACAATGAAATTGAAGAAGCTTGGAAAAATTGGGGATGGCAAAAACAATTCAACATTCATGAGCAGGATTCAATTCGAATATGGGATGAATATAAAACACTTTTTCAAGATTCATTACAGGCATGGGTAAACGCATTCGATGGTACAAGGCCCTATGTTTCCACCTCTCCGAAAAACGGTTGGGGACGCCCTGAGAGCATCACCGAAGGCGACAGTCATTATTGGGGATTATGGTGGGGATTGGAAAACTGGGAAGTGTTTCAAAAAAAGACAGGTAGATTTATTAGTGAATACGGCATGCAATCCATGAGCAGTTTGAATACCGTAAAGATGTACACGGATGAGAACTCAAGGTATCTTTACTCTGATCAGATCAAGGCGCATCAAAAAGCGAACGATGGATTTAAGAAACTGAATCATTACATTCACACATACTTCCTTGATTCCATCCATTTGAAAAAACTTGAGGTGGCAGATTACGTATATCTGTCGCAATGTATGCAGGCATATGTGTTGAGCCATTCCATAGCCATACACAGAAGCAAACAACCTGCCAATATGGGGACCTTGCTGTGGCAACTGAACGATTGCTGGCCGGCGACAAGCTGGAGCATCATCGATTACAAAGGCATTCCCAAAGCGGCTTGGTACGCTGTAAAAAATGCCTACGGAGAAAATACGAATATCAAATTAGACAGCACCTACCCTAAAAATTTGAAATTGGAAAAACCCGTTTTCACTGTTCAAAAAATCAATGATGAATCCATAGTGATCAGTTCAAACACAGATGCCAAATTTGTTTATTTGTATTTTGATTCAGGGGAAGGTGTTTTCTCAGACAACTTTTTCGATTTGAGAAAAAAAGAGAAGAAGGAAATACGCATTCAATCTTTTCCTGGTGATGGAGAATTGAAAATGATGTCGCTTTTTGATATTCAGCATAAAATAAAAAACCACCCGTAATGAGTGGTTTTTTTGTGATTTTATTCCGTTTCATCTTTTTTCGGTGATTCGGGCTCTTTCTTTTCTTCTGTGATTTTCTCAACCAATTTACCCAGTTCAGAACCTTTTTTGGCTTTCTGTTGTGCTTTGGGCGCGAACATCACCAACATTCTTTTCCCTTCCATTTTCGGAAGTCCTTCGAGTGCACCAACATCTTTCAATCTGTCCGCAAACTTCAACAAGAGCAACTCTCCGCGTTCTTTAAACATGATGGCACGTCCTTTAAACTGAACATGTGCCTTAACCTTGTCTCCATCGGATAAAAACTTCTCAGCGTGTTTCACTTTAAACTCGAAATCATGGTCGTCGGTGTTTGGAGTGAAGCGAATCTCTTTTACCTCGCTGGTTTTGGCTTTTGCCTTTATCTCTTTCTTCTTTTTCTTTTCGTCGTACAAAAACTTGTTGTAGTCGATTACTTTACAAACCGGAGGATTGGCTCCCGGTGAAATTTCGACAAGATCAAGCTCCAGGGATTGAGCGATCTTCATTGCTTCTGAGGTTTGGTAAATTCCGGGAGTTAGATTCTCTCCTACCAACCTTACTTCAGGAACCCTGATCATGTAGTTTGTGCGATGTTCCTGCTGTTGTTCTTTTTTGAATCGAGGGTTGAATCCGCCTCGTGGTCTGGGTGGAAAAGCCATTTATCTATTTTGGTTTACAATATCATGTGTCCTTAGACAGCATGCAAATTACATCATTCGGCGCTTCTTTCAGCAATTTCAACACATAAATCCTGAATAAAAGCGGTTAGATCCACTGATCCCAAATCTCCTTTGCCCTGACGACGAACAGAAACCTTGTTCTCATTCATCTCTTTTTCGCCAATGACCAGCATATAAGGTACTTTCATCAATTCGGTATCGCGTATTTTTTTACCTATTTTTTCATTTCTGTCATCAATTTCCACACGAACACCTGCTTTTTTAAGCGCCTCAAGCGTGGAGGTGGCATATTCCATGAATTTGTCGCTGATGGGCAATATTTTAACCTGAAGAGGCGCCAACCAAGTTGGGAATTTACCAGCAAAATGTTCGAGTAGGAATCCGATGAATCTCTCGTGGGTTCCCAACGGAGCGCGGTGGATGATAAGAGGAACATCGGTAGAATTGTCCTTGGTCGTGTATGAAAGTTTGAATTTGTTGCCGCTGTTGAAATCCACTTGGTTTGTGGCCAAAGTGAACTCTCTTCCGATGGCGCTCCAAATCTGAACATCAATCTTCGGACCATAAAATGCCGCTTCATCCTGCACTTCGATAAACGGAATGTTGGATTCAATAAGCGTATTACGAACCATGTTCTCGGTCTGCTCCCAAAGTTCTGGGGCATCAATGTATTTCTGCCCGCGCTTCGATGGCTCGTGCAAACTCAAACGCATCACATATTTATCAATTCCGAAAATCTTGAAATACTTCAGATACATTTCATTCACCGCCCTGAATTCGTCGGCAAACTGCTCCTTGCTGCAATAAATATGAGCGTCATTCATATGCAGACATCTCACGCGCATCAAACCGAACAATTCACCACTTTGCTCATAACGATAGCATGTGCCATATTCAGCGATCCTAAATGGCAAATCCTTGTAGCTCTTGGGTTCAGCATCGAAAACTTTATGGTGATGCGGACAGTTCATGGCGCGCAGATAATATTTGGTACCATCCAATTCCATGGGTGGAAACATACTGTCTGCATAATACGGAAGGTGTCCGCTTGTCAGATACATCGCCTCTTTGGCGATATGAGGCGTAACCACCCTTTTATATCCTGCGGCATGTTCGGTTTCTTTAGCCAAACGCTCCAACTCTTCAATCACAATTCCTCCATTCGGCAGCCACAAAGGAAGCCCTTGTCCGACCATGTCATCCATGGTGAAAATGCCTAACTCCTTACCCAGTTTACGGTGGTCTCTTTTTTTCGCCTCCTCAAGCATCAGCAGATGTTCGTCCATCTCCTTTTGATTCGGAAATGTGACGCCGTAAATACGAGTCAGCTGTTTATTACGCTCGTCCCCTTTCCAGTAAGCACCGGCTATGCTGGTCAATTTGATGGCTTTGATCAATCCTGTAGAAGGGATATGTGGTCCTCGGCACAAATCGGTAAAACTACCCTGGGTATAAAAACTGATTTCACCATCATTCAGGTTATTGAGCAAGTCTAACTTATATGGATCTCCTTTCTCTGTGAAATAGGCTACGGCTTCATCTTTGGGCATCATCTTTCTGATGAATCCATTGTTCTGTTTGGCAAACTCGTTCATTTTCTTCTCAAGTTCTGCCAGGTCTTCTTCTGTCACTTTCGTATCTCTGAAATCAATATCGTAATAAAATCCTTTATCAACAGGGGGACCGACCCAAAATCTGGCATGTGGATATAATGATTGCACTGCTTCCGCCATGAGATGGGCTGATGAATGCCAAAATGTGTTTTTGGCTTCGGCATGATCCCATGTAAGCAAACTCAATGTGGAGTCAGTATCTATAGGCATCGTAAGATCCGTCACCTTTCCGTTGACTGAAGCGGCGAGGACTTTTTTAGCCAGGCCCTCACTGATTGATTTAGCAATATCCATTGCGGAGCTACCTTTTTCATACTCCCTAACCGCGCCGTCCGGTAATGTAATTTTAATCATATTGTCTTTCTTGAATTTACGGCTCAAATTTAACGAACTCTTTGCGATTATTGGGTATCCCACAGGTTGAAAGAGCAAGAAATCATCGTTATTTTTGCCAAAATCTCTCCGAAAGCATGCTTCGTCATTTTTTTGTTGTTGCCTTGATCGGTTTTCCTGCGTTATGCCATTGTCAGCAATTCTCCGGACAATGGAAGGGAGAATTCATAGACAAAAGTACTTCCAGGGTTGGCTTTTCAGGAGAAAAGTGCGATTATGTTTTGGAGCTGGATGTTAAAGGTGATGATGTTTCAGGTTCATCATATACTTATTTTACTGAAGGCGGGAAAAAATACTACACGATTTGCAAGGTTCAGGGACAGATCAACATGAAGAAAAAGGAAATAGAGATAAGAGAGGTTGAAAGAACAAAGACGAATATACCCATTCACATCAGAAATTGCTTTCAAATCCACAAACTGACTTATTTCAAACAAGGGGATGTGGAAACCATCGAAGGCAAATGGGTTCCAGCTCCGAATCAAAAAGGGAATTGCGGATTTGGGAATACTTTACTCACCAAAAGGACTCTCATAAACCAATATCCTACAGCTTATGCCAAAGCAAAATTGAACAACGAAAGTGGAAAAATAACTACCACACGCCCTAGCCCTAATAAACCCAATATTAAAAATCCCTCATCGAATCTTCCAAAAACAGATAAAAACGCTGTAACACTATTGGAAAAGAAAGAGGACAAAATCATTACATACGAACCAACACAAGATTTGAATGCTGAAAAAAATAAAAAGCAGGAAAATCAGGCAAACGAGAACCAGGTTTCAAAATTGGAATGTCGGAAAAACACCGTTTTGAAAACCATTGAAGTGGAAAGCAAAATCATCAAAGTGGACCTGTACGACAATGGTGAAATTGATGGTGACAGCATTTCTCTTTTCTACAATGGAAAATTGTTGTTGACGAATAAAAAACTGACAGATAAATCCATTAGCCTTACCCTGCCTATAGATGATGAAAACGCCATGAATGAGTTGGTGATGTTTGCCGAAAACCTTGGACTCATAGCTCCCAATACGGCACTTATGGTTGTCACAGACGGACCGAACCGATACGAGATCAGAATCACATCAGACCTTGAAAAAAGCGGCACCATTAGGATCGTACGAAAATCCCAGAAACCTTAATGAGATCGTCAGAACCAAGACCCATCATCAAGGTCAAAAAAGACCTGATTGATTACCTATATTTATACGGCTCCTATTTTTTGACAGTCTCAATGTGGGTATTTGTTTTTTATCATTATCAATCGCTATCAGATGATATTCCGGTTCATTATGGAATGAATGGGATGCCAGATGGATTTGGACACAAATCAACCTTGTTTTTTGTTCCCGTCTTGGTGAGTTT
>JAURKN010000011.1 GCA_030831725.1 Ferruginibacter sp. | reverse complement strand
GAAATGGTTTTGTACCCTGCCTGTGAGGTAACCGATAAACATGCCCAGTATTGCTCCTCCCAAAACATCAAAAGGAAAATGAACTCCAACATAGATTTGAGCGTAACAAACAAGTGCAGCCCAGATGAAAAAAAGAGGTGCTGCATATTTTGAACTCCATTTCAAACTCACAAAAAAATACATGGCCATTGCAAAATGATTGGCCGCATGAGAAGAGGTAAAGCTTCCGTTTTGTCCGCAATGGTCAACCAAGAGTCGGAGTCCTTGTTGCAATATGTCAGGATCATTGCAGGGTCTTATTCTGCCCACACCTGGTTTTATGATTCTGCTGCTGATGAGGTCGGATGCGGAGATGGTGGTGATCCATCCGATGGACCATATCAGAGCTTGTTTGCCGCATTTTATACAAACAGTCAGGAGTATGAAAATATACAAGGGAATCCAGAACATCGGTGCCCGAAAAAAAGGCAACACTGTGTCGAAGACCGGGTTGGCGGACTTTTGGTTGATGATTTCGAACAACCACCGATCAAATTGCAAAAGGTATTTCAGCATATCAGTATGAGATACCGCATTTCGATTTTACACGAATTCGGGATATCTTGATTAATTTGCACCACCAATCAAATTACAGGGCAAAGGTATCGTCAAATTTACGTATTTGCTCAAACAAGAATCGATATGAACAAACTGTCTGTCGTAATGCCGGCTTACAACGAAGCCGCAACCATCGAGGAAACCCTAAAAAGGGTGATTTCGGTTGAGCTGATGTATGGTTTTCAAAAAGAAATTGTGATCGTGAACGACGCATCTAAAGATGATACCGAAAAAGTGATTCTCAACTTCATTTCACAACATCCATCTGTTGAAATACAATATGTGAAGCATCCATTCAACCAGGGTAAGGGAGCCGCGTTACACACCGGAATTGCAAAAGCAGGAGGTTCACATATCATCATTCAGGATGCCGATCTTGAATATGATCCGGAGGAGTTCAATATTCTGCTTAGGCCTGTGGTTCATGCCGGAGCCGACATTGTGTATGGAAGCAGATTCATCGGAGGAAAACCACACAGGATTCTTTTTTTCTGGCACACCATCGGAAATAAATTTCTAACGTTTTGCTCGAACATGTTTTCCAACCTGAACCTAACGGATATGGAAACCTGCTACAAGTTATTTCGGTCTGATATCATCAAATCCATTTCCCTGAAAGAAAAAAGATTTGGATTCGAACCGGAGGTCACTCAAAAAGTGGCGAGAATCAAAAACATCAAAATATACGAGGTTGGCATTTCCTATTATGGCAGGACGTATGAGGAAGGAAAAAAAATTGGATGGAAAGACGGATTCAGAGCTTTGTATTGCATTCTGAAATACGGCTTATTCAAGGCTTGATCGGGCTTTTGAAAATATCATAATCAATCTCTCAGAGTTGTTCTCATCATAAGGGTTGAGTTCATAATCCCCAAAAAACGCAGTGATCTTCAAGCCAGCCTGTAAAGCAAGTTTTTGAAAATCATCTATGGTAAGCAAGCTAACTGCCTCTGAAAAATGAGCATCTACACCCTTTTTTTCATCAGTTATCTTAATGGTTTTCGTGATTTTATTATTGACGGTCATTTTTTCCGTTTCAAAAATGATACCATCAATTACTTTGCTTTCTTTTTGTGACAAACCGCCTATGAACCTGCCTGCATTGAGATAGTCCATCACCAGCGTACCATCTTCTTTCAAAGCTTCAGCCATCATATTCATGGCATCTTGATTTTCTTCTGCAGTATCAAAATAGCCGAAGCTGGTAAAAAAATTGAATACGAAGTCGTATTGATTTTTTTGGAAAGGCAACCTCATGTCATGCACAAAAAATGCAAGATTTTCATGCTTTGATACATTGGCATGGTCGATACTGTTTTTACTCAAATCGATTCCGGTTACCTGAAAACCCAATTCAGCCATTTGTTTTGCATGTCTTCCTTTTCCACAAGCAACGTCTAGTATGGTCGCTCCCTTTTTGGGGTTTAAAAATGTGATCAATTTTTTGATGAAAGCCTCAGCCTCCTGATGATCTCGGTTTTGATAGAGAACATGGTAATAAGGAGAATCAAACCAATCTGCGAACCATTCTTTTTTCATGTTACAAAGGTAAGCATACCTGGAGTTCCCTGCTTTTGGTTTCTTTTTTGGGTGATATACATCAATCTTTCACTTTCATCGTGCAGGTCTAAATTTGTATATTTGCAAACCAAATAGTAACACATGTCATTGATCAAGAGTATTTCTGGAATCAGAGGGACCATTGGGGGGAAGCCTGGGGACAATTTAACACCTGTTGATGTTGTGAAATTCACCGCCGCTTTCGGCACCTGGTTGATGTCATCCCAAAAAAACAATAAGAAGAAAAAACCCAATATTGTGGTTGGAAGAGATGGTCGAATTAGTGGACCGGTGGTCAATGATCTTGTATGTTCCACGTTAAACGCGTTGGGAATAGATGTTACGGATCTCGGCTTAAGTACGACACCAACCGTTGAAATGGCTGT
>JAURKN010000157.1 GCA_030831725.1 Ferruginibacter sp. | reverse complement strand
TTCGCTCGTGAGCCCATTTGGGGTGGCCTCAAGTGACAATAAACACAGACGCTGCGCGTCTTCGTTTATTCTTTTCCCTGCACCTCGCTCAAGCAAGCTTGGCTTCATATTAATCTTTGGGGATTACTCGCTTCGCTCGTGAGCCCATTTGGGGTGGCCTCAAGTGACAATAAACACAGACGCTGCGCGTCTTCGTTTATTCTTTTCCCGGCACCTCGCTCAAGCAAGCTTGGCTCAGTTTGGGAAAAGAATAAACCCACGATTTCTCGTGGGTTTATTTCTCTTGGCGGAGAGTGAGGGATTCGAACCCTCGATACGGTTTCCCGTATACACACTTTCCAGGCGTGCTCCTTCAACCACTCGGACAACTCTCCAATATCAATCCAAAACATAGATGAATGATTCATTATCAATGTAAAAATTGAATTGGGATGGCAAAGGTAAGGGCAATCTCAGTTAAATAAAAATCATTCAATAACCTTTTCCATTTTCATGCTTCGTGAACCTTTCAACAGTACAGACACTCCTCTGAAATTCATGGATTTGAACCAGTTCGCGGCTTGATCCGAATCTTCAAAATACAGATGTCGGTTACGATACATCTCAAATTGTTTACCCACAAGCACCACATGTTCCCACTGAAATGTATCAATCAAATCGACGATTTTTTTATGTTCCGATTCAGATTCCTCTCCCAACTCCATCATTCCTCCCAACATCAATATTTTTTGATCAGCTTGCATTTTGACAAAATTTTCAATAGCAAGCTTCATGCTGCTGGGATTGGCATTATAAGCATCCAATATGATTTTATTATCCCCTTTTTCAATCAACTGTGATCTGCTGTTGGTTGGAACATATGATTCGATGGCGAATTTCATCTTGTTCGTCTCAATTCCGAAATGCAACCCAATACAACAGGCGGCAAGCACATTAGGCAAATTATAATCTCCAACCAATGCAGTAGACATCATACCAGAATCATTATCATCTGTCCGAAAACTCAATTTCAGTTTGGATTCGGAGTCTATTGTAGAAGAAGCAGATATAATGTTTTGAATTGTTTCATTTGCAACATGGGTACCATAGAATATTCTGTTGTTGATTCCCTTGCTCATATCCATCAAGTAATCATAATCAGAACAAACAAATACAGTTCCGTTATTCTCCCTGATGTAATCAAATAGTTCACCCTTTCCCTTGCGCACGCCTAATACTCCTCCAAAGCCTTCTAAGTGTGCCTTTCCACAATTGGTTATTAATCCATGCGTAGGCTTGGCGTAAGTACAATAGCTCTCTATTTCTTTTTGATGATTCGCCCCCATTTCAATCACTGCGATTTCTGCATCAGATTTGATTTTCAAAATGGTTAATGGAATCCCGATGTGATTATTGAGATTGCCTTCGGTTGTATATGTTTTGTATGTAGTTGACAAAACAGCATGAATCAATTCTTTTGTGGTTGTTTTACCATTGCTTCCGGTTATGGCGATGAAGGGAATATCGAACTGCGCTCTGTGCATCTTTGCCAATTGTTGCAGCGCTGTCAATACATCATCTACAAGTATGATTCTGCTGTCTTGTATTCCTGTTTCCTCATCCACAACACAATATGATGCTCCCAACTCAAGTGCCTTTGCAGCAAATGCGTTTCCATTGAATTGATCCCCTTTGAGTGCAAAAAAAAGTTGACCAGGTTTTATTTTTCTGGTGTCGGTTTGAATTTCAGGATGACTTAGATAAATCTCGTAAAGATCTTTGATTTTCACTTTGATGATATTTTATTTGATTGATTTCGATAACAACGAGGATAGATTTTTTTATGTTCTAAAAACCTTCGATGCATTTTCTGTCGTTGTTCGTGCAACTTCTTCGATGGTACAATTTTTTAAAAAAGCGATTTTTTCAGCAACGAGCATAAGCATTGATGGTTCATTTCGCTTTCCCCTATTTGGAGTAGGTGCAAGATAAGGAGCATCTGTTTCCAATACGATGTGCTTCAGCGGTATCTCTTTGACAACCACATCAAGCCCGGCATTTTTGTATGTGACAACTCCCCCGATACCCAAGTGAAAACCAAGTTCAGTTATTTCATTCGCCTCATCAATACTTCCTCCAAAGCAATGAAAAATACCTCGCATGCCTTCAAAATGATGTTTTTGTATCAAGTCTATGGTTTCCCTTGTTGCATTTCTTGTATGTAAAACAATGGATAAATCATATGATTTTGCCCATGAAATTTGTTGAACAAGCGCCTCTTTTTGCTGATTGAAAAAAGTTTTATCCCAGTATAAATCGAGTCCACATTCACCAATGGCAGAAAACCGCCTTTTTTGAAGCCAGTCTTCTACTATCTCAAGTTCTTTTTGATAATCTTCCTTCACATAACAGGGGTGTAACCCAATCATAGAAAAACACTTACCCGGATATGACTCCTCTAGCGCCATCATCTTGTCGTGGGTGGAGCTGTTGATGGCTGGCATAAAATGACGATTTACCATAGCGGATTCGGATCGTATCATCATTTCTTCTCTGTCAACATCAAATTCCTCCAGATAAATATGGCAGTGGGTATCAACAAGGTACATTCGGAATGTGGTTTTATAAATTATAAGAAAATCGTATTGGTAATTCAAAAACAAGTGCTTATCTTGGCTTCAGTTTTCATAGGGTACGGATTAAAAACGGGCCAGGGTTTCTACCCCCGCCCTTTTTTTTAACTTGTTGATAAGGCTTCGAAGTTCCAACCCTCAGCGCTAAATGCAATCAAAACCTTTTCAAGGGCATACATCATCCTTTCTTCCGATTTTTCGCTATCATGAAAAACAACGATTGCTCCTTTGCAAGCATTTAAAAGCACATTGCGAAAACAATCTTCTTTGTTCAGTCCTTTATCAAAATCGCCACTTAAAACCGTCCACATCACCGTTTTCAAATTCAACGGTTTTTGTTCAAGCCATTTCTCTTGGAATCGTGTCAACCTTCCGTATGGAGGACGAAAAAATGTACTGTCTATCCATTTTTTTGCTTTGCTGATATTCAAAAAATAATCTTCATCCGAAACCCTCCATCCATTTAAATGGTTGAATGTATGATTGCCGACGGTATGACCTTCTTGTAAAATTCTGGTATATACTTCCGGATATTTTTCAATGTTATTTCCGATACAGAAAAAAGTGGCTTTGGCGTTGTAAACCCGCAACAGATCTAAGACAGCAGGCGTTATCCTTGGATGAGGCCCATCATCAAAAGTTAGAAACAGTTTTTTTTCTTGGGTTTTAATTTTCCAAATCCGTTTGGGATATATCCAAGTAAGCCAAATTGGAGTTTTAACAAAATAGTACAAAAAAAATATTTTAGCCGTGATGTAACTTTCTTACCTTGACATGGTCTATCAACAAAATTAAACATTATGACAAAGAAAAAACTAACTACGTTGATGTTATCAGGATTGCTTCTGATTGGTTTTTCTTCTTGTAAAAAAGATAAAAGCGAACTAGGCACCGAAATTGAAACCACTTTTGACCTTTCCGGAAAACAAGCCATCAGTGAAAACCTTACAGAAGATGCCAACAATCTTTTGAATGAAGTGACAGAAACAGCAGGATTAACTGGTGCACGTGAACCACTGATCAGTAATGGCACTACCACCTGTGCCACCGTTTCCATATCTGGCGGTGCATTTCCAAAAACCATCACCCTTGATTTTGGAACCACAGGTTGTTCTTCTGGAAACAGCCCAATTGTTAGAAGAGGCATCATAACCATCGTACTATCCGACTCTCTGAGAAAACCAGGAACTACAGCTACCATGACATTCAACAACTACTATGTGAACAACTATAAAAAGGAAGGAACAATCACCTGGACCAATACAAGCACTCCCGGAACAAGATCTTGGAGAAGAGTTGTGACCAATGGCCGTGTGACAGCTCCTAACGGAAACATCTGGCAACACACAAGTGACAAGTCAATCAGCCAAACAGAAGGACTTAGTACACCTAGAAACCTACTGGATGACGGTTTCACGATTACCGGAAATGCGCAAACCACAAATCCTGCCGGCAACACAAGAACATCAACCATCATCATCCCTTTACACAAAAAAGTGATTTGCGACCACATCGACATGGGGTCGATACAATTCCAGGGACCAAATCATACCGCTTTGCTCGACTTTGGAAATGGAACATGCGACAACATCGCAACCATCACCATCAACAATAATACCCCCAGAACCATCACATTGCCCTGATTTTTTAATCATATACTCTTTCGAAAGCCGTGAAATTGAATCACGGCTTTTTTATTGAAAATCAATATCTTCATAAAAAAAAATAAGATGAGCATTCATATCAAGGCGGCATTGGGTGAAATCGCACCACTGGTTCTTATGCCCGGGGACCCTTTAAGGGCTAAATTCATTGCGGAAAATTGGTTGTCTGATCTGAAACTAGTTAGCTCCACACGCAATGTCTATTTCTACACTGGAACATATAAAGGCAAAACCATCTCAATAGGAGCAAGTGGAATGGGCTGTCCATCAATAGGAATCTATTCATATGAACTCTTCCAATTTTATAATGTTGATACCATAGTCAGAATCGGCACTGCAGGAGCATATGATGAATCACTGAATCTAATGGATCTCGTATTGGTAGAACAAGCTTGTAGTGAATCGAGTTTTGCAAATGCAGCTTTTCAATACGAAGAAAGCCACATGACGCCTTCTTTATCGGTTTGCAATACAATAAAATCTGTAGCTCAAAAAAAAGAGCAGAAACTCATCTCCGGGAATGTTCATTCGAGTGATGTTTTTTACAGAAAAGATCCCGGCACGCCGTCTTTTGCCATCAACCACAATTGCCTTGCTGTCGAAATGGAGGCATTTTCCCTTTTTGCCAACGCTCGATTTTTGAATAAACAAGCTGCTACTCTACTTACTATCTCAGATGTGATTCCATTAGGCACTGAAATATCACCAGACCAGCGAGAAAAAGCTTTGGTTCCTATGATTGAACTTGCATTGGAATCGGCAATCGAATTGGTTTGATACTGAGAGAAACTGCCACTTTTTCCCTAAAAACGGGTTAACCTCCTATCTTTGCAAAACCTGAAAAATCAGGCTTTCGCATGACAGATAATTTGAAGGAAAATATCAGGGTACGATTCGCCCCAAGTCCTACCGGCGGACTACACCTTGGAGGTGTAAGGACCGTTTTATTCAACTACCTTTTTGCACAAAAATGGGGCGGACCATTCATTCTCCGAATAGAAGATACGGATCAAACCCGTTTCGTTGAGGGGGCTGAGCAATACATTTATGAATGTCTGAACTGGTGTGGAATGAAGCCGGATGAAAGTCCTGCCAATCCCGGAGAATATGGCCCGTATCGTCAAAGCGAAAGAAAGGCGATTTACAGGGAATACGCTGAAAAACTCATTGAAAAAGGACTGGCGTATTATGCATTTGATACACCTGAGGAACTTGAAAAAATGAGGCAGGAATTCAAAACTGAAATAAATCCATCTCCTCAATATGATTCTTCTATAAGATTGAAGATGCGTAATTCGCTTACAATATCAAATGAAGAGGTAAAACTTTGGCTTCAAGAAAAGAAACCTTATGTCATCAGAGTAAAAATGCCAGAACATGAAACCATCGAGTTTAACGACTTGATTCATGGCCATGTCGCATTCGAATCTTCTACGGTAGATGACAAAGTATTATTGAAAGCGGATGGTATGCCAACATATCATCTGGCCGTGGTGGTGGATGATTACCTGATGAAGATCACGCATGCTTTTCGCGGTGAGGAATGGCTCAGTAGCGCGCCGGTTCATGTGTTTTTATGGAAATCACTTTTCGGTTTGGATAAAATGCCTTTTTGGGCACATCTCCCCCTCATATTGGGACCTAATGGGAAATTGAGTAAAAGAGATGGCGCCAAATACGGTTTCCCTGTATTTGCCATGAACTGGACCGATCCCCGCAACAATGAATTCACCGAAGGATTTAAAGAAAAAGGGTTTCTGCCCAAAGCGTTCAACAATATGCTTGCCATGTTGGGTTGGAACCCGGGTACGGAACAGGAGATTTTCGAAATGGAGGAAATGATACAAACATTCTCCGTAGAGCGCATTCATAAAAGCGGAGCAAAATTCGATTTTGAAAAAGCGAAATGGTTCAATCAAGAATGGATAAAAAAAACGGACAATCAAGAACTGTATCATTTGGTCGCTCCCATTCTCGAAACTAAACAGATTTCTTACGGAAGCGAGGCAAATCTAACTGATATCATAGGACTGGTTAAGGAGCGCTGTGTGTTGTTGACTAATTTCATAGAACAAACCTCCTATTTTTTCATTACTCCCGAAAAAATCGATGCGGATTCTATCAAAGCGAAATGGAATGAAGCGAAAAATAATTTTTTCAATGTATTCATTGAAAAAATGGAAACGTTGGAATGGAGTGTTGAAGCGATAGAGGAATCATTCAAACAACTTGCAACTTCTCATCAAATCAAACCCGGAGAGCTTCAATTGCCTTTACGAATCATGCTGGTTGGAGGTAAATTCGGACCAGCTGTTTTTGAGATAGCTCAACGAATAGGAAAACAAGAAACTGTCAGCAGAATCAAACACTCTCTGAATCTACTAAACCATTGATCATGAAAAGACCCATCAGAGTATTGGTTGCCAAAGTAGGACTAGACGGTCATGACCGAGGAGCCAAAGTAATCGCCACCGCGCTTCGAGATGCCGGAATGGAAGTGATTTACACCGGATTGCGCCAAACACCCGAAATGGTTGTGAATGCAGCTATGCAGGAAGACGTTGATGCCATTGGTGTCAGCATTCTGAGTGGAGCCCATCTTACCGTGTTTCCCAAACTCATTGATCTCATGAAAGAGAAAGGACTCAATGATGTTTTATTGACTGGAGGAGGAATCATTCCACAAGAAGATGTTGAACAACTCAATGAAATGGGCGTGGGAAAACTATTCGCTCCCGGCACCACCACCACCGACATCGCCGACTACATCAAAAATTGGGTCGCACAAAACCGTTCATTTTAATACAAACACATGTATCACTCAATCATCACCCATCTGGAAAATGGCATACTAACGGTAACGATAAACCGACCAGACAAACTCAATGCCCTTAACAAATCCGTGTTCGACGACCTCGACCTCATGATGGACGAAGCTTACGCCAACCATGAAATAAAAGGGGTAATCATCACCGGAAGCGGAACAAAAGCATTTGTCGCAGGTGCAGACATTGCCGAATTCTCCTCCTTTTCCAAAGAAGAAGCCACGGCGTTATCCATACGAGGACAAGAAGTATTTCAAAAAATTGAAAATTGTCCCAAACCTGTCATCGCCGCTGTTAACGGATTTGCATTGGGTGGTGGATGCGAACTCGCCATGTCTTGTCATTTCAGGGTCTGCAGCGACAATGCCAAATTCGGACAACCCGAGGTGAACCTTGGCCTGATTCCGGGTTATGGTGGCACACAGCGACTCACTCACCTTGTAGGAAAAGGCAAAAGCATGGAGTGGCATATGACTGCCAAAATCGTAGATGCCCAGGAAGCCTTAAGTTCAGGGCTTGTAAATTATGTGACAACAAACGAAGAACTTTTACCCAAAGTGACCGCATTGATGCAACAGATTCTTACAAAAGCACCGATTGCTATTGGCAAACTGATTGAATGCATCAATGTTGCTGTCATCAATGACAGTGCATTCACGAACGGTAAAACAGGATACACCATCGAAGCGGAACAATTCGGTGCTTGTTTCGAAACGGAAGATATGAAAGAAGGCACTACCGCATTTTTAGAAAAAAGAAAAGCCAATTTCACCGGAAAATAATAAACAATGACATACAGAATTGAGAAAGACACCATGGGCGAAGTTTCAGTACCCATGGATGCCTATTATGGAGCACAAACCCAGCGCAGTATCGACAATTTCAAAATCGCACAGGATATCAATCGCATGCCCAAAGAGATCATACGCGCATTCGCTTATTTGAAAAAAGCGGCAGCCATCACCAATTGTGAAGCCGGCGTTTTACCTGCCGAAAAATCTGAACTCATCGGAAAAGTATGCGATGAAATTCTAGAAGGCAAACTTGATGATTACTTTCCATTGGTTGTGTGGCAAACCGGAAGCGGCACACAAAGCAACATGAATGTGAATGAAGTAATCGCTTATCGTGGACATGTCATTCAAGGTGGTTCGCTGAATGACAAGGATAAATTCCTTCACCCCAACGATGATGTGAACAAATCGCAATCCAGCAACGACACTTTCCCGACCGCAATGCATATCGCGGCTTATAAGATTCTTATTGAGGTGACTTTGCCTGGCATTGAAAAACTTCGTGATACCCTGGCTCAAAAAAGTGCGGCTTTCATGAATGTTGTGAAAATAGGAAGGACACATTTCATGGATGCCACGCCTCTGACCCTGGGGCAAGAATTCAGTGGTTACGTATCGCAATTGGATCATGGTATTCGTGCTATCAAAAACACATTATCACATTTATCAGAATTGGCTTTAGGTGGTACTGCTGTTGGTACCGGAATCAATACACCTGATAATTATTCGGAAAATGTCGCAAAACACATTGAAAATCTTACGGGATTGCCATTTGTAAGTGCGGAAAATAAATTTGAAGCATTGGCCGCACATGATGCGATTGTTGAAGCCCATGGTGCACTTAAAAGAGTTGCTGTGAGTTTGATGAAGATTGCCAATGATATTCGCATGCTGTCTTCCGGACCAAGAAGCGGTATCGGTGAAATTTTTATTCCGGATAACGAACCAGGCTCATCTATTATGCCAGGGAAAGTGAATCCTACACAATGCGAAGCGCTTACCATGATTGCCGCTCAGGTAATGGGTAATGATGTGGCCATCGGAATAGGTGGAAGCAATGGTCATTTTGAACTCAATGTGTTCAAGCCTGTGATGATTTATAATTTTCTACATAGCGCAAGACTGATCGGAGACGGATGTGTTTCATTTAACGATAAATGCGCAATGGGAATCGAGCCCATCCACGCAAACATCAAAAAGCACGTTGATAATTCGTTGATGTTGGTAACGGCACTCAATACAAAAATCGGATATTACAAGGCTGCTGAAATCGCACAAAAAGCGCATAAAGAAGGAACAACATTAAAGGAAATGGCTGTCAAGCTTAATTACCTTACCCCGGAAGAATTTGACGCATGGGTTGTTCCTGAAAACATGGTGGGAAAAATTTGATGATGATTTTTCACTAACTATTTCAGTTTAAAAAAATAAAATCCACAAAAAATGCTGCAATGATGCAGCATTTTTTTATGTCAAACTATGTAGGGGTTTATTGAACAGGTACATTGAAAATACCTTCGGTGATTATGTCAAACTATGTAGGGGTTTATTGAACAGGTACATTGAAAATACCTTCGGTGATATTGTGTATTCCTGGCCCTGCACCATTGTTGTCTTTAACAGGTCCTTCGAATGTACCCACGCACCTGGTTGCTGAAATACTGGTGATAGTAATGGTGAATGCAGGACTTTGACTTTGATTGGTTGGATCTGTCAAAGCTGTGAAAGTAACACCTGCTGCATCATCATATAATGCGAGTAGTCCAATACCCGCCAAGGCTTGATTTACAGTATATGCTCCTGGAGTGACGCTACCGCCTGAAGCTTTAGCAATCTGAAGGCTGATGGAAGGAGGTACTCCTGCTGAGGCTGCATCTCCGTCGATGCTCAACAAAGTAGAACCGGCACCGCTAGTGAGACCTGCTGATGCTCCAACATTGAATGTGGTAAATTGTCCGTCTACTTTACATGTGATAAAGTCAGTTGGTGTACCTGTAACATTCACAGAAAGATTGCAGGTAGATCCTGCACCTTGAATTGGGAAATTAAATCCTCCTGATGTTGTTGGTGTACCTGAGGCATACAAGATAACAGTTTGAGCTCCCAAGGCCGTAAATACTCCGGCTGCGGAAAAAGAAAATCCATTTATCTGAGGGGTGGTTATCGAATAGGATCCAAGGGATGTGACATTTACATTTATCGTTGCCGTATTCGTGGAGGTCAAAGTAATACCTGATGTAAATGTTCCGTTCAACACTGCTCCACTACAATTGTTTGGCGATCCATTCAGGGTATATGCCGCAGGAGGTGCTGCAGTTTGGTATGTGATTGAAAAATTGCATGAATTACCGGAACCTGTTACCGGATAAGTGAATGTACCCGATGCAACGGGTGTTCCAGTTGCTATTAACAAAACGGTTGTATTGGCAAGTCCGAAAGATCCGGTTGCAGTAAATTGAACACCGTTTACGACAGGTGTTGAAATATTATACGTTCCTGGTGAGGTTACCGTGATGTCCATTCTCACCGTGTTGCCCACATTCATCGCAATACCTTCCATGTAAGTTCCGTTTGTATTAATTCCAACACAGTTACCTGACGCATCACCGAATGTATAAACCGCATTCGTATTTGTTGTTCCCGATAAAACCTCGACATCCACTAAGCAAGAGCTGGTACCAAAAGAGATGATGAAAGTAGTGACTCCTTCAAATTGTGGCATACCTGCACCATAAAGTCTTACCGTATTCAAGCCGGCGTTTCCAAGCGTTCCTGTTCCGATGAAATACATGCCGTTGATGGTATCAGAGGTGATTATGTAACTCCCAACCTGGGAAACATCCACTTGTACATCGATGTAGTTGCCTGCACCCAAGCTAGAGTCGGCTTGATAAACACCATACACTGTGCTAGGTAAACACTCTAGTCCAGCACTGTCGGTTTTGAGAGTGCCAACTGCCAAACCACCCAAATCGAAATACAATTCTTTCTGGCATGAGATAAAAGCAAAAGAAAAAAGAAAGAGAAAAAGACCTAGGATTCTTTTCATATTAACGGTTTTAAGCTTATCTAAGGTAAGTAAATTTAATTATTTGACTCTTGTGTTTCAGCAAGGTCATGACTGGAATCCTGTTTTTGAGGAATCAGTCTTTTTTGGAAAACCAACAAGGTGATGACACCCGTACTAATAGCTGCATCTGCAATATTAAAAATAGGCTGAAAGAATTCGAAATATTCACCACCCCAAAGTGGTACCCAACTTGGAAAATGTCCTTTAATGACCGGGAAATACAGCATATCAACCACATTACCATGAAGAAAACTACCATACCCTTTTCCGGAAAACTGCGCCAATCCGGGATATCCGGCATAATCACTCATTTGGGGAATAAAAACCATGCCTTTGTCAAAAATCAAACCATAGAAACAGCTGTCTATCAGATTGCCAACAGCGCCAGCAAAAATCAAAGCAGCACATATGATAAATCCTGTCTTATACTTTTCCTTTATAATTTTATTTAGGTAGTAAACACCGAAAACGACTGCCCCCATCCTGAAAATGGTTAATGCGAGCTTTCCCCAGTTTCCACCAAATTTCCATCCGTATGCCATTCCTGGATTTTCTACAAAATAGAGTTGGAACCATTCTCCAAATACCGGCCTGGCTGTGTTTAGCTGAAAATTCGTTTTGACGTGAATTTTAAGCCATTGGTCAAAGAAAACAATGGCTGTGATCAATAAAATGACGTGTATTTTTTTCATGTGATTTGGTCCAAAGATAAGCAGTCCATTACATTTAACGAAAAGCTCATTCTTCAAAATAGATACGTTTCACACGCTGATTGATGCCTGTAAGAATTTCGTATGGAATGGTTTCTGACCATGTTGCGAGAAGTGGAACCGGAAGTTCTTTCCCGAACACTATGACTTCATCCCCTTCTTTTGCATCCACCCCAGTTATGTCGAGCATCGTCATGTCCATACAAACATTTCCGATGACGGAAACTAAATTTCCATTCAGCCACATTTTTCCATTACCATTTCCCAGTCTTCTCGGATAACCATCGGCGTAACCGATTCTGACGGTTGCTATAACGGATGGTGCATCAATCTTCCCTTTTCTACCATAACCCACTGTATCTCCTGGAAGCAAATGTTTTATTTGCGAAATGGTTGTTTTAAGCGTTGAAACGTTTTGCAATGATACGGATGAATCCACGCCATAAAGGCCAATTCCCAGACGCACCATATCTGACTGCAAATCCGGATGTCTTTTTATTGCAGAGGTATTTGAGAGATGTTTGAGAACAGGATAGCCGATGAGTTTTTCTATGCTTGAGGCCATTTCAAAAAAACTATCCTTCTGAGAAATCGTAAAAGCATCCTGAGAAGAATCCTCACTTGCTGCGAGATGAGTGAATATGGAGGCGATTCGAATATGTTTGGACGATGCTATGGAATCCAACAATGCAGGCATGTCTTTTTTCTCAAAACCCAGTCTGTGCATTCCAGTATCGAGTTTGATGTGAACCGGGAAAAGATCAATGCCTTGTCTGTCTAAAAATTGTTCAAGATCATGCCATTGATTGATATGAAAAATCTCAGGTTCCAACTGATGTTCCAACAAGGTGCTCCAATCATCTTTATCCGAGTTCATCACCATGATGGGTAAGGAAATACCTGCCCTTCTGAGGTCAACCCCTTCATCTGTAAAAGCGACTGCAAGATAGTCTATGCCTTCTCTTGCAAGCAACTGAGCCACTTCAACACTGCCGCTTCCATAGCTGAACGCTTTTACCATCGCCATCACTTTGGTTTCTGGTAAAAGCAATGCTCTGTATGTTCTCAGATTGGAACGAAGTGCAGAAAGATCTATTTCCAAAACGGTATCATGTCGTTTCAATTCCAGCTTGTCTTGTATTTTTTCAAATTCAAAAGCCCTAGCTCCTTTGATCAGTATCGCCTCTTCATTCCATGGCATAGTATCGAAAGATTTCAGAAAATCGAGTGTGGACGGGAAAAAAGCTGTATTTGGAAATGGATCAAACAAGCTAGCGTATTTGATCCAATCAGGTCCGATTCCAATCACTCTTTGAATTCCTTTTTCATTAAGTATGTTAGCGATCTTTTTATAAAACAGATCCGTATGACCTCCATCTTCCGGAAAATCACTGATGATGATCGATTTGGACATTTTCACCGTTTGCTGGTTCAGAAAATCCAAAGCAATGATCAATGAATCCCAGTCGTTGCTGTAACTGTCATTGATCAGCAGGCAACGATGTATTCCCTGTTTGAGTTGCAGCCTCATTTCAACAGGAGAAAGACCTTTCCAGTCGAATGATTCAAGTTTGGAATCGGGATACATGGCTTTGATGAAGCCCATGCAAAGTATCGCATTGGACAAAGACGCATCATCTAAAAGGTGGATTTCAACTATACCCGAGTCTGACGCCGAAGTAAAATGAATTCGTGTTTTTCCTTCGATTTTACGAACTTCTGTGATTTGTAAATCTGACCAAGCATTAGTACCGGTAAAGAACAAACGAAGTTGTGGATGTGCCGAAGCAAAGATTAGGGCTTCCTCTACAACTATTGGATCATCACCGGAAAGTATGAGCAAATTGGAATGAGAGAACAGCATCAATTTCTCTCTGATTTTTTCGTGAATGTCAGAAAATCCTTCTGCATGAGCGTTACCCATATGTGTCAATATACCAATTGTCGGACGAATGACGACTTCGAGATTTTTCATTTCGCCTGTTTTTGAGATTCCGGCCTCAAAAATTCCCAGGGTATGGTCTTCATTTATTTTGGAAACACTGATAGGAACGCCTATTTGGGAATTATAACTTCTCGGACTTCTTATTATTTTCTCTTTTTGTTGTAAAAGGTGAAACAACCATTCTTTAACGATTGTTTTTCCATTTGATCCGGTGATGCCAACTATGGGAATCTCAAAAGCGTTTCTTTGAGCAGCTGCAAGATTTTGCAGTGCTTCAATTACAGAGTTGACACGATAAAAATTCGCTTCTGAAAAACGGGCTTCAAGTGACTCATCTGAGAGTATGTCGACTACAAAATGACGAACACCTTTTTGGTAGAGATACGATATGAAATCGTTTCCTTTTCTATGCGGACCATGTATTGAGAAAAACAAAGTGGATTCCGGAAAATTCAGTCTACGACTATCGTACAAAAACTGATCCACATGAGTTTTCGCCGTGTTTCGAAGCAAGGTGGCAGAAGTAATTCTTATGATATCATCTGTAGAATATACCAAGATCAGGAATTATGCTTGCGTGAATATTTTCTTTTTCTCAACCAATAAAATAGAATTGATATGAGACCTATAGCAACAACAGGAAAAAACAAATTTAGGCATTGCCAATACAAATCGTCTTGCTTCAGCTTTTTGGTATCAAGCAAATAGAGTTTGAAATTTTTGTTCTTTGCCGAAGACAACCCGTTTTCATTCACCATGTAATCGAGCGCATTGATCAAAAAATCACGATTGGCAAAGGGGAATTCGCGCTGAGAGCCATACGTGAATGGATTCATTCCCATAGGAAGAGGTTCATTCCCTTTTACCACAGCATTCAATACCATGTCTCCGTCGGACACAACAAGCATGGCATTGGGTTTGATGCATGCTGGCGTGAATGGCATGTTTATGCTGGACAATGAATCGCTGAAGGATGCAGATAATCGGTTTTTGAATACCGAATTGAATTTACCTTCCAGCAATACGGCTACAGGCTGGTGTTGAGCCCTGAATTTTTCGTCTTCAGGTGCAGTGCTGTTTTCGCTGCCACTGATGAGTGAAGGCGATGGTAATATTTTTGCATTGATTGAACTTCGGAGCAAGACAGTTTTGGTGATGCCCTCCGCAGAAACAGTATCAATGGTATTAACAAATTTTCCGGATACGAAGCCTAGATTTTTATTGATGGGATGATTTTCTGGAGATTCCAAAACAGGAAAATAATTCCATGGCAAAAATTCAAACTGACCATTTCCACTGATATCGAATGGCAAATAATCACACTGTAAATCCATGAGCAAATTGGAATTTACCCTTGTGCCATATTTGAACAACATGTCATTCAAATTCAGATTTCGGTCATACGCCAACACCTGATTTTTGATTTGCAAGCTATCCATCTCGGCCTCCAGCACATCTACAAAAAACAAGACCTTGCCTCCGTTCATGACATACTGATCGATTTTCAATTTTTCAAAATCAGAAAAAGGAGCAGATGGCTTTACTATCAGAAGCGCTTTGAAACCAGGGTCGATGAAAGGTTGAGTTTGAAGATTGACCAACGATAGACTATAATTCGGATTTATGGTTTTTTCAACCATATCATAAACCTGATAATCCATGGGTTCTCCATTACCTATTGCATAAGCGATAGGTGGTCGTTGCACATGTGTCACACGAAATATCGCATTTGCCAGTTGAAATTCCAATTGTGTTTCCGCATCATTCAACTCGCTAAAACTGGCAATGGGTGTCTTTCCTTTATAAAGTTCAACAGGAACAGAGAGCGTGTCGACACTTACTCTCGCATATGGATAAACGAGCTGTTGCTGCTGACCTTGCTTCACTTGTGCTGTCAGATTAATGGGGATTAGTCCAGCCTGTGTGAGGGAATCGCCTATGGTAATCTCTGATTGAAGTGATGGTTCATTCGAAGAAACAAATCGGTATCTGATTTTATTGCCTGCAACTTCTCTGAATTCACGCAGCAGATCATCTGTACCCTTAGACAGATTTTTAAAGCCACTTGGAAAATCACCTTTGAGATAAATGGTTATTTCAACAGGGCTCTCCAATTTGCGCAACATGGTCTTTGTTCCCTCACTTAGAGTATATCTGTTCTCATCTGTCAGATCCAATCTGGCATGCCATATCGAACCAACCAGATTCACAGCCAAAAGGATGAGAAAAATGGCGAAGAAAAAACCGCTATGTTTGATCTTATTTGGATGGAAATGGATCATATTGACTTCTGTTCCAGTTTTTTAAAAGTGATCAATAATCCAAACCCAATCAAACTCAAAAAATAAAAAACATCTCGGGTATCAACTACACCTCGGCTGATACTTTCGTAATGGGCATCAATACCTAAAAATTCTATGTAATAGTCCAGATTCCCTGTGAATAATGGTATGGTGCTGATGGCGTGAAATCCGAAATATACGGAGAGACAAAAGAAAACACCAAGAAGAAATGCCACTACGGCATTGTTGGTAAAAGCGCTGCAACACAAACATATTGAAGCATAAACCATTCCCAGAAAATAAAGACCAAGATAACTACCAATGATACCCCCGGCATCAATTTGATTGTTCGTACTGAGTTGTTTTATGGTAATTACATAAATGATTGTAGGAATCAAAACAATCAATAATGAGATGATGATGAAAAAAAACTTACCCATTACAATTTTAAAATGTGAAACAGGTCTGGTTGATAAGGTTTCATAGGTTCCCGTTTTGAATTCTTCAGAAAATGAGCGCATTGAGATGGCTGGTACAAGTATAAGCAAGACCCAGGGAGCTAGTTTAAAGAAAGGAGATAAGTTCGCATAACCAGCATTCAGAATGCTACTTTCGGGAAACACAAACAGAAATAAACCTGTAATCAACAAAAACAGGGATACGGAAATAAACCCGCTAAGGTTGCTAAAAAATAAACCCAGATCTTTTTTACAGATGCTCCACATAATTATCCATGCAATTTACTTGTAAAAAACAAATATTTCTCAAGTAAGGAAAAGACAATTACATCTACAGTCAAAATTATGTCTCGAATTTTGTGGAGTATGTATAATAATACACAAGTAAAAATTAGAAAAACAAGAAAATTAAGTCTATTTTAGAGGGATACAAACCATAAAACATGAAAAAATCCCTACTTGCACTTTCAGCTGTTGCGATTTTAGCTGCCAGTTGCCAAAAATCATCGCTAGATGAAATTGCTGTTGATCAGTCTCCTGTTTCCACAGAACAATCACCTATCGCAAGAAAATGCGCCAGCTACGAAGTGTTGGAACAACAATTGAAATCTCAACCCGGACTTGCAGACAGGATGCAAGCCATTGAAGAATTCACGTCAAGAGTAACTGCAAATCCATCACAATACAGATTGGTGAATGGGGTTATTGAAATCCCTGTTGTTGTGAATGTACTTTATAAAACAACAGCAGAGAATATTTCCGCTACTCAAATCAACTCTCAGATAGCTGTTTTGAATGCTGATTTTTCAGCAACCAATGCAGATTACACACGTACACCCGCCACTTTCACCGCTGTACTTTCCGGAAATACGAACATCCGATTTGTTTTAAGTCAGGTGATTCGCAAGTCGACCACCAAAACAAGCTGGTCAACCAATGACGCCGTGAAAAAATCTTCACAAGGGGGTCTGAATCCTACAACACCTACAACCCATCTCAACATCTGGGTTTGTAATTTAGGAAATGGCATTTTAGGCTACGCACAATTTCCTGGTGGATCATCAGCCACTGATGGTGTTGTAGTTGATAACAACGCTTTTGGAAATACAGGTACTGTTACCGCACCTTTCAACAAAGGCCGTACAGCTACACACGAAGTTGGCCATTGGTTAAACCTCAGACATATTTGGGGAGATGCCACATGCGGCAGCGATCTTGTTAACGACACTCCATTACATAACACGGCAAACTATGGCTGTCCTGCATCAGGACACAGATCCACGTGCACAGGAACGCCAATTGAAATGACAATGAACTACATGGACTATACGGATGATGCATGTATGTATATGTTCAGTTTGGGTCAAAAAACACGTATGCAAGCTGTTTTCGCTGTTGGCGGACCAAGAAATTCTTTTGCTCAACCATAAAGCATAATTAGAATTCACTCCATTAAAAATGCCACTTTGAAAGTGGCATTTTTAATAGGTTCAAGTGAGATATCAGACTGCGAAACTTTCTCCGCAACCGCAGCTCCGACTGGCATTCGGATTGTTGAAATGAAATCCTTTTCCGTTAAGCCCGTCGCTGAAATCCAACTCAGTATTTACGAGGTATAAAAAACTCTTCAGATCAGTAACAATGCGAATTCCTTTGTCCTCAAACACCTGATCCATCGGTTTTACCTCATTATCAAAATCAAGTTTGTAGCTTAATCCGCTGCAACCACCTCCGACCACACCGACACGAAGAAAATAATCCGGATTTCCATTAATACCTGCTTCGTCCATCAGTTGCTGAACTCTGATTTTCGCCTTATCGCTTACATAAATACTATTGTCTGTAGCTACCATGTTATAGACTATTAATGAACAATTCTGTCTTCGAAATCAATCTTCTCTAAACCATTTTTTTCACGGTAATCGTTAATCGCCGCTTTGATTGCATCTTCTGCCAATACAGAACAATGGATTTTCACAGGTGGAAGATTCAGCTCTTCTACGATTGTCATGTTATCGATTTTCAAAGCTTCGTCAACACTTTTGCCTTTCAACCACTCTGTTGCCAGAGAAGAAGAAGCGATTGCAGATCCGCAACCGAATGTTTTGAATTTTGCATCGGTGATCACACCGGTTTCATTGTTTACTTCGATTTGGAGTCTCATCACATCTCCACACTCAGGAGCTCCAACCAAGCCGGTTCCTACGTTCTTGCTGGATTTGTCAAGTGTTCCTACGTTCTTAGGATTCTGATAGTGATCGATTACTTTTTCTGAATATGCCATTTTTTTATTTTTTATTTGTTATTTACGATCTGTGATTCTTCGTTCAAAAATAAATTTCAAATCACAAAAAACCATCAAATCAATGAGCAGCCCATTGGATGCTGTTCAGATCGATACCTTCTTTATACATTTCCCAAAGCGGGCTCATTTCACGAAGCTTGTTCACGGTATCTGTGATGGATTTTATGGTAAAATCTATCTCTTCGTCTGTTGTGAATCGACTCAGTCCGAAACGGAGCGAGCTATGCGCCAAATCATCTCCCAATCCTAGTGCTTTAAGCACATAAGATGGTTCCAGAGATGCGGAGGTGCAAGCTGAACCGGAACTTAATGCTATGTTTTTGTTGAAACCCATGAGCAATCCCTCTCCTTCGACGTGCTTGAAAGAAATGTTGGTTACATGAGGCAGACGATACTCACGGCTACCGTTCACATAGGATTCTTCTACGGTAAGCAATGCTTGCTCCAGTCTATCGCGTAACGCAGATATGCGCTTCGTATCAGACTCCATATCTGTCATGCAAAGCTCGCAAGCTTTTCCAAAACCTACTATTCCTGGTACATTAAGCGTACCGCTTCTCATTCCTCTCTCGTGTCCGCCACCGTCCATTTGAGCGGTCACTTTCACACGTGGATTCTTACGGCGAACATATAGTGCACCGACTCCTTTCGGACCATACATTTTATGTGCGGTGAAAGCCATCAAATCGATGCCATCCTTGTTGACATCCACAGGAATTTTTCCAACCGCCTGTGTGGCATCTGTAAACAATAAAGCTCCGTGCTTGCGCGCGATAGCGCTGATCTCACGAATTGGCATCACTGTCCCGATTTCGTTGTTGGCATACATTACAGAAACCAGGATTGTGGTCGGACGCATCGCTGCTTCGAGTTCCTCCAAATCA
>JAURKN010000010.1 GCA_030831725.1 Ferruginibacter sp. | reverse complement strand
TTCCGAAATCGGCGAAACGATGTTTCAAAAAATCATTCAGCCATAATTCAGCATCTGTGTGATTAATGGGGTAAAGAAAAGGAGAAGCAACACCGGGATTTTTAGAAAAATGTTTCTCAACATACTCCACAGCCATTTTCACAAATTCATTTTCTGCAATTGTTTGAATACTGGGAATTGTAAAACCTTTGGGAACCCTTTCTCTGTTTTCGGCATCGAAGCTCCATTTGCCACCGGTTGGTTTTAGGCTATCGTCAACGAGTATGCGATGTTTTTTTCCGAAATGAGTATAAAACGAAGTTTGAAAGTATTTCGATTCTGAACCAAAATAATCCGATATGTCTTTTTGTGTGTTGATGAATTGCGGAGAATCGTAAAAATGAAATTTCACTTTTTCGGATTTGGCAAACCTCATCATCTTTTTCTTCAGCCAGTCGTCTTCCGGTTCCACCACATGAAACGCATCAAACCCTTTTTTCCGAAGATCGTTAAGCAGTGCTGTCGTCTCCGAATGCGACGATATCGATTCCACATATACCACATCTTTCTTTTTTCCTTTCAACATCGCTTCATATGCTTTCATGGAAGCCCGGTGCAGTACAAGTTTTTGTTTGTGAAAAGCATATTGATTGAAAAACAGCGATTCCTCAATCAGATACACGATTTTGCATTTTTCCAAAACCGGATTTTCCGAAAAAAGTTGATGTGGAAATATGATGGCTGCATCCATGCTTTTCAGAACAATTCTGCAAGAAGATTGTTTGAAAAATAAAAAACAATGGAAACGATAAAGGGAAAAAACATCTTGCTCATCGGAGCAACAGGTGGAATTGGAAGCAGAACGGCGAAATTGCTTGCACAATCCGGAGCCAATCTCTTTATAACAGGCAGAAACGAGGAAAAGCTCAAAGCGTTGGGACAAGAACTCAAACTATCAGATAACCAATTATACATCGGCGACCTTACTTCAGCTGAAGAAGTCTCCCGTTTGAAAGACTCTTTTTTTCAAACTTTTCCGACCATTGATGTGTTCATCAACGCCTCCGGCATTGGCATCATCAAATCTTCCGATCAACTCACAGAAGAGGAGTTTTTAAAGACACTGACCATCAATCTGTATGCCCCTTTCATGTTGCTTAAGGCCTTTCTTCCTGCCATGAAAGAAGCCAAAAAAGGGTTGATCATACATATTCCCGGTGTTTTGGGCAAAGTGCCTATGATGGGAGCGGCAGCATATAGTGCCAGTAAATACGGACTTGTGGGCATGACGCAGAGCATCAGAGAGGAAGTGAAGAGGACGGACATCCGTTTTACCAATATTTTCATGGGCGGCGTTGACTCTCCTTTTTGGGACAATATAGATTTACGGGTACAGCGAGATAAGATGGTTACTACGGAGGAGGCTGCCAAAGCCATTTGGTTCCTTTGTCAACAGCCGGAGCACGGGGTAATCAGCGAAATGGTGCTTCAGCCATTCAATCACCAGGCCATTTAATAGTCCAACCCTTTTGAGCTTTAAAACAACACTCGACAACTACGTATTTATACGTATAACTCCTACGTGTATCTGTTTAAATATATTGGATTTAACCTATTTCATTCTGTTGAGAGACCTACTTGTTTAATTTTGTCATCCTTTCCAATCAAAAAGGGATTAAACAAAGCAAGTTGCATAAAATAAAGCAGGTATACATATGAAATGCTATAATATAAGTTATGAGAAAATGGCTTGGAGCGGGATTGAAAACGTACCATCCGAATCTTCCGAAAATGAATTCTTACTGATTTTTGCTTCACGAGATTTGTTGGAACAGCCACAATGGCTGGAGCCACTGAGAAACAGGTTTCCCAAAACGCCCTTCATATATTGTTCTACAGCCGGTGAAATAAACCGAAATCTGATCAATGAAGAAACTGCTCAATGCAGCTTGGTACAATTTGATAAGACAATGGTGAAAATCAACATAGACAATGTTGTAGGTTATAAAAATAGTTTTGAGTTGGGTAAGGCCATGGTAAAAAGAATTGACATGGATCAATTGAAACATATTCTCATTTTTGTGGATGGTCAGATTGTGAACAGCGACGATTTGTTGAGTGGGATGCAGGTGGAGACTCAAAAGGATGTTTTGATATCCGGTGGCGTTTCCGGAGATGGTAATCGTTTCACAAAAACACTGGTTGGCTTGAATGATGATTTGAAACCTGGGAATGTCGTATTGATCGGTCTATATGGAGACAATGTTCGTATAGGCACTTCATACCAGGGTGGCTGGGATATTTTTGGCGTTGAGAAAATGATTACAAAATCGGAGGGAAATGTGTTGCACGAAATCGATCAGGAAAACGCCTTGGATTTGTATAAGAAATATCTGGGTCAATATGCCAATGAGTTGCCCGGATCTGCTTTGCTTTTCCCTATTTCCATCAAATCTCAGGATAGCGACAGTTACATAGTGCGTACGATTCTATCGGTTGATGAAAAAAACAAGACAATGACCTTTGCTGGAAATGTACCGGAAGGATCTAACATCAGGTTTATGAAATCGAGCGTTGAAAGCTTGATTCAGGCAGCGGCTGTTGCTGGTGCGGAAGCCATCAAACAGATTTCCGATGAAAAGGCGGAAGCGCAACTTGCATTGTTTGTGAGTTGTGTAGGAAGGAAAACCGCTATGGGAAGCCGAGCGGAGGAAGAAGTGGAGGCCGCATTGGAGCAAATGCCGGAAAACGTGAATGTTGTTGGATTTTTCTCTTATGGTGAAATTGCACCCAATAAAAACAACAGAATAAATTATCTTCACAACCAAACCATGACCATCACAACCATCGGCGAACTTTCCTGATATCATGTACCACCAACTCCTAAAAAGACAAATCAGCAAGTATCTTGACAAATCAAGATGGGAGGATCAGGATTTAGCTCCTTTTTTACAAGCGATCAATGAATCTTATAAAAATCAAGAACGAGACAAGCATTTAAGCGATCACCTTTTTCAAATCAACGAAGAGGAATATAAATCTTTGAACCAAAAACTGACCAAACTTTATGAATCGCTGGAGCAACAGGTTAAAGACAGAACAGCAGAAATAGAAGACGTTGCACAGTTTCCGCTCGAAAATCCCAATCCAATCTTAAGAACTTCCCTCGAAGGGGAAATCATGTTTATCAATCCTGCCGGCAAAGAAATACAGGACGTTGTATACCAGGGAAAAAAACTGAAAATCAAAACATTCTTCAAACAATTCATTCCTACTGTTGAAAGCAACGGATCGGTTGATTTGATTTGTAACGAAAGGGATTTCATCTTTTTTTACAAAAAGGTCGAATCGAAAAAATACATCAACTTATATGCTGCGGATGTAACGGAAAAAAGAAAAATCAGAAAAAAAGCCGAAGAGAATTTCAGTCGTCTTGTAAACTTTCTGGAATCTACCGACGACGCGTATTTTATTGTGTATGAAAAGCACGGAGAAAAAAATCTTATTTCTAACAAATGGAAAAACTACTTCGGTTTTGATCCGAACGACGAAAAAGATATTTTTCAAAAGAAAAGCAACAGGGTCATAAGTGAAGATCCTAAAGTACATCTCAAGAGATTGAAAATGATGAAACCCGGAGACCGATTGTCGGTCAGGTATCAGATTGTAAATCCGGAAACCGGGGAATCTTTTTGGCTCGCCGAAACGATGTACAAGCAAAGAGATTTGACCGTGAATGATGATTATATCAGCGGCAGAATAACAAACATAACCCGGGAACATTTGTATTCCATGCAAATGCAGGAAACGGAATCGAGGTTTCAGAAACTTATGGATGCTGTACCGGTGATGGTGTGGGTTTCAGATCAAAACAACAGGGTTACTTATACCAACACGGAAATGAAAAACTTTCTTGGGTATGAGATGGAAAAATTTCACGACAACAAGAAATTCATTCCCAAGGTTCATCCTGAAGACAGAAAAAAAGCGGTGGATGATTGGAGTGAAGTGGTTCTTAAACATAAGCCTGCGACCATTTCCTTCCGCTTAAAAGATGTTAAAGGAAAATATCATCACATCACAGAAAGAGCCATTCCTCGTCATTACCCCGATGGCAGCTTTGCAGGATACATCGGTGCTTATTTCGACCTGACAAAAGAAACAGAATTTCAGGAATCGTTGAGTCGTGAGAAAGAGAAACTAGAGATGATCACGCGAAATTCTCCCGATATCGTTTTACTCACCAACGAGAAAGGGGTTGTAGAATATGTGTCACCCAACGTCAAAAGAACACTCGGATTCTCACATACCTTTTTGATGGGGAAACCCCTCAATCTTTTTCTGTGCAAAGAATGCAAAGAAGGTTTGGAAAAAATGAACTGGCTGGAATTGATGGCGCAGGAAGATCGAAATTTCGAATACAGAATGCGTTGTAAAAATGGAAAGCTGATTTGGGTGGAATCGAGCATCCGAAAAATTGATGAGAATGACGGAAAGCACTACAAACTTCTGATGCACAACCGCGATATAACCCGTATCAAAATGGCCGAAGCGGTGCTGGTAGAAAATGAAAAAAAATACAGAGGACTTTTTGAGAGCATGACTTTGAGTGTGATTGAGATGGATACAACCCAGCGGGTTCAATGGGTTAATCATTCCTTTGAAAAAATGAGCGGATATAAACTGAATTATCTTAAAGGTAAAAATGCAGGAACGCTCTTTTTAAAAGACGCCACAACACGACGAGAGCTTAGAAGAAAAATAAATCTCAGTTTGCTAGGCCAGGAGACAATTCATGAAATTGAAATTCAAAACAAAAAGAAAGAAACCCTTCAAACCATATTTACCACAACGCCTGTATACGACACAAAAGGAAGAATAAAATCATTTGTGAGTATTTTGCTGGATGTCACTGAGATGCGCAAACTGGAACAGGCGATTTTGGAAGAAAAAGCCGGCAGACAAAAAGAAATCATGAAAGCCAGCATTGTGGCAGAAGAATTGCAGCGCGAATTGCTGGGCAGAGAGCTTCACGACGGAGTGGGTCACCAGCTGGCATATACCAGTCTCTTTCTTCAAATGGCAAAAGAACAAACCCACATTGATGCTTCGTTCATGAGTAAAGTAAGAGATCAGGTTGAAATGGCATTACAGGAAGTAAAACGGATTTCCGTCAGTCTTGTACCTCTTGCGCTCTCCGATCTTGGATTGAAGGAAGCCATCACAGAATTGGTGCACACGAACATCGCTTCGAGAAACATCCGTTTTCATTTCTCCTGCAAAGAAGAAACCATGAACCACATAGACTGGGATGTACAACGAAACATTTTCCGAATGATTCAGGAAATGGTCATCAATACCATAAAACACACCCAAGCTTCGGAAATCATTCTCAGCATCAAAAAATCAAAATCACATTTATTTATAGAATATTCCAATAACGGAAAGCATTTCGACGTTAAAAAAGCAATGAAAGGAATCGGACTTCTCAGCATCACAAATCGGGCTAATTTCTATGACGGAACCACCTCGTTTCATTCTGACAAACAAACCGGCTCAACGTTTCATATCGAACTGCCTTTACATAAAATTGTAAAACATGACTAAAAAAATAACCATCATCATTTTTGATGACCATAATCTGGTAGCGGAAATGTGGTCTGATCTGATCAATTCAGACGAGCGCTTCTCTGTGATTGGCATTTGCAACGATACCACCGAAAAGTCGCTGGAAGTGGTTAAAACCAAAAGACCCGATGTGGTGATCATGGACATCAACATCCAACCTTTGTCCGGCATCGATGCCACGAAACTCATCAAAAAATACTCGCCCGGTACCAAGATTATCGGCGTTTCCATGCACAATCAGCCTTCTTTTGCCAAAAGAATGCTGAAAAATGGCGCATTGGGTTATGTTACAAAAAGCAGCCAGAAAGCAGAAATGTTCGAGGCGTTGCTCTCCGTAAACGACAATAAGATTTTCGTATGCAAGGAAATACAGGAAAACCTCTCAAAGCAAGTTTTTGAAGATGATGAAACGCCCGATATCAGCAAACTATCAGAGCGCGAAATCGATATCCTCAAAGAAATCAAAGAGGGACTTTCCTCCAAGGAAATCGCCGAAAAACTCTTCCTCTCGGTAAGAACAGTGGAAGTGCACCGCTCCAACATCCTGAAAAAGTTAAATCTGAAGAACACGGCCTCTTTGCTGAAATTCGTTCACAATTCCTCTTTAGATATCTGATAATCAGAATATTGTATGATCAAGCCCCTTGAAAAAGGGGCTTTTTACGTATATGTACATAGGTGAATTCCGAAAAAACACCTGATTTAAAAAAGGTTTTGGCACGATACTTGTCATATACTTTGTAAGGCAGTAGTTTTATATCCGTAATCATCCAGTATCCCTAACCAAAGATCCCGATCCTATAGAAAAACCAAAAGACCAATCCTATCCTAACAAAAAACCAAAAGACCAATCCTATCCTAACAAAAACCAAAAGACCAATCCTATCCTAACGAAAAACAAGGCTTCTGTATCCTTTGAAAAAGCGCAAAATTCGTAAACACTGAAGCCACATAATCAGCCCCGGAACCTAATTCCGGGGTTTTTTAATGTCACCAACCGGCTTCGTCTTACTTTTGTCCGACAAACCAAAATGTTTAATGTCCGAGATAAAAAACATCATTTTCGACTTCGGTGCCGTGCTTTATGACATCGATTTCAATAAAGCCGCTCTGGCTTTTCAAAAAATCGGCATTCCAGACTTTAACGATCAATACACACAGTCTCAAGTATCCGAAACCTTCTCCCTTTTGGAAAAAGGAAAAATTTCACCTGACGCTTTTTTGAAAGAAATGCAAAGCCAATCTCAAAATAACGTCACAACCAACGAGGTGAAAGAAGCCTGGAATTCTATTTTGCTCGATTTTCGGAAAGAATCCATCTCTTGGATGATTCAAAATCGTTCGAAGTACAGGTTTTTTCTGCTGAGCAACACCAATATCATTCATTATCAATACTTTACAGAACAATTTAAGGATGCTTATCCCGGATTAATCCTTGAAAATCTCTTCGAAAAGGCCTTTTTTTCTTTTGAAATCGGGATGAGAAAACCGGATGAGGCCATTTTTAATCATTTGCTGAAAGAAACGAATTTGATTCCCGAAGAAACCCTTTTTATCGATGATACCGGCGTTCATATCGAAACGGCCAAATCAATCGGACTTCAATGTCATCATCTTTTGCCCCTCGAACGCATTGAAACATTAGGAAAGATTTAATCGAACACCCCCAATTATTGTGGCGCTTTGTGCTAATTTTGTCCTATGAAACTTATTGGTCTCATTGCGGAATTGTTTGTTATTTATATCCTGTTCAAGCTGGTATTCGAATTCATATTGCCACTGTACCGAGCTTCCAAACAGATGAACCAAAAAATGCAGGAGTTTCAGCAACAAAACCACCAGAAACAAAACCCGGAACCCGGATTTGATAACAAATCCAACGTAAATAATACTTCAAAAGACTACATCGATTTTGAGGAAATAAAGTCCTGAAGCGTTCGAAAAAGCGAAAATTGGCAAAAATCCGGCCTTAAGAACACGAAAAACTTTGGCAGTTCCCCCATACTGACCTATATTTGCAATTGAAATAAGGAATCTGGAAGGGAACGGAGTCGTTCCCTTCTTTTTTTACCCGAACAGATGAGTACAACAAACCAGATAGACCAGGTTAAAACATTGTTAGAACCATTGCTTGATGCAGACATGTTTCTGGTAGACATCAGAATCAAGCCGACCAACAATTTCAAGATATTTCTGGATGCGGAAAGCGGTTTGGGCATTGAAAAATGCATCAAAATAAATCGTGCCCTGTACAAACAGATGGAAGAAGCAGGATGGTATCCGGAAGGCGATTTTTCACTGGAGGTTTCAAGTCCTGGCTTGGACGAACCATTGAAGTTGTTTAGGCAATATCAAAAAAATGTCGGCAGAAATGTGGAGGTTATTTTGTTGGATGGCTCTAAAAAAGAAGGACTGATGAGTCAAGTTACGGAAGAGCAAATAACATTGACATATACAGAAGGAAAGGGGAAAAAAGCGGTTGAAATTATCGTTGACATTCCATTTTCCGAAATCAAACAAACCAAAGTTCAGATCAAATTTTAATCACAAAAACCCCTTCCGGTGGGGAGCACAGCAAAAGAAGCCGGACATCAATATGGCAAGCATTAACTTGATTGAATCGTTTCAGGAATTCAAAGATGCGGAAGGAATCGACCGCCCGACCCTGATGAAAGTAATGGAGGATGTTTTTAAAACCCTGATCCGAAAAAAATACGGTAGCGACGAAAATTTCGACGTGATTGTAAACGACCAGAAAGGTGACCTTGAGATCTTTCGCAGAAGAACCATCGTTGACGACGACGATTTGTATAACACGCTTACTGAGATTGAATATAAAGATGCCATCTTGATCGAGCCCGATTATCAGGTTGGAGAGGAATTGTATGAAGAAGTGGACATCCAAAAAGAGTTCGGACGTCGTGCCATCCTTGCCGGAAAGCAAACCCTTGCCGCCCGCATCAACGACCTGAAGAAAAATGTGCTGATCAAAAAATACGAAGACCGTATCGGAGATATCGTGAGCGGTGAAATCTATCAGGTATGGAAAAAAGAAGTTTTGATTTTGGATGAAGATGGCAATGAGATGTTGTTGCCGAAATCAGAGCAAATCCCTAGTGATTATTTCAAAAAAGGAGAATCGGTTCGTGCGGTGGTGAAAAAAGTGGAACTGAAAAACAACCAGGCGGTAATCATTCTTTCCAGAACCAGCCCTGTTTTCCTTGAAAAACTACTGGAAATCGAAGTACCTGAGATATTCGACGGATTGATTGTTGTGAAAAAGATTGTTCGTGATCCGGGAGAAAGAGCCAAAGTAGCTGTTGAAAGCTACGACGACCGTATCGATCCGGTTGGAGCTTGCGTGGGTATGAAAGGTAGTCGTATACACGGTATCGTGAGAGAGTTGAAAAACGAAAACATTGATGTCATCAACTGGACCAGCAACACACAGCTTTTGATTCAGCGTTCACTGACTCCTGCGAAAATCACGAGTATCGATATGGATACCGATAAAAAGCATGCAAATGTTTTCCTCAAACCAGACCAGGTTTCTCTGGCCATCGGTAGAAGAGGCGTAAACATCAAGTTGGCTTGCGAACTCACAGGATATGAAATCGATGTATTCCGCGATAATGAAGGAGATGAGGAAGGATTTGATATCGACTTGGAAGAATTCAGTGATGAAATCGAATCATGGATCATTGACGAATTGAAGCGAGTGGGTTGTGATACCGCACGCTCCGTATTGGACCTCACTGCAGAAGAATTAGAACGCAGAACAGACCTCGAAAAAGAAACCATCGCAGACATCCGCAGGATCCTGCAAGAAGAATTCGAACGTGAATAATGTTCATCGTTCCAAAAAAGAAAAAAAGTAAAGCGTAAAGCAAGCGACAGCTAGATTGTCGCAACAAACATAAGCATGTCAGAAGTAAATACACCCCGTTTAATGGCGGCAGCCAAAGAGTTCAATATCGGAACCAACACCCTTATTGAATTCCTGGTATCAAAGAATTTCAATGGCGATGAACTCAAACCATCGACCAAGCTCTCAGCGGAGATGTATCAAGTGCTGCAGGCTGAATTCCAGCAAGACAAAGCGGCCAAACAAAAAGCTGAGCAGGTAGACCTTCCAAAAGGAGCTTCTGCGGAAGCCAAGAAAAAGAAAGACGAAGAGGACTTGTCTTTCAAAAAGAAAGAAGAAAAGGCAAAAGCCCCAGAACCCGCTCCAGTTGTGGTTGAAGAGGTTTCAGCGCCTGCTCCGGAACCGATTGTCGATTCCACAAGCGAAAAAACACAAGATGAATCTACCGTTATCGAAAACATCGCCGCGCCGGAAATGACCGGTCCGAAAGTTCTCGATAAAATCGATCTTGATAGCATTGACTCTTCCACTCGTCCGAAGAAAACCAAAAAGGCTGCAGAAGAAGCGCCAAAGAAAGCAGAAGAAAAGAAATCAGCAAAAAAACAGGAATCCGAAATTCAACCGGAACCTGAAACGCCGGTAAAACAAGAGCCAACATCTCATGTGCCTCCGGTGATTGAAAATATTCAGGCCGATAAACTTACCGGCCCGAAAATATTGGGTAAGATCAATCTTCCTGTAGATGATTCACGCAGCCGCATAGAAGAAGAAAAACAAAAACGCAAACGCATTCCTATTCAAAAAAGACCAGGATCAGACGCTGGCTCGGGTATGAATCGCGGCGCGAAAGCCATTCCGGATGGCAGAGGCGGCAGACAGGGAGATCAAAGAGGAGGAAATCGTCCAGGCCAAGGTGCACCAAAACGTCAGGAAGACAAAATCATCGACGCCAAGGAAATTCAAGAGAAACTCAAACAAACCCAGGCCAAACTGGCTGGTGCAGGTGGAAGAGGAAAAAGCCTCAAAGCCAAATACCGCAAAGCCAAGCGTGAGGAAATGGCCGATCAGATGGGCGATGGAGAACAAACAAATCGTCTGCAGGTGACAGAATTTATTTCTGTAAGTGAGCTTGCCGGTTTGATGGATGTCAGCTTCGCCGATATCATCAGCAAATGTATGAGTCTGGGTATCATGGTTTCCATCAACCAAAGACTTGAAGCGGATGTGATCGAACTGGTCGCCAGCGAATTCAATTATGAAGTGGAATTTATCGGTGTTGATGATGCCGCGGAATTGGAAGTGGAAGAGGATGATGATGCACCTGAAGATTTGGTGCCTCGCCCTCCGATTGTCACAATCATGGGTCACGTAGACCACGGTAAAACATCATTGCTCGACTATATCCGTCAAACGAATGTGATTGCCGGAGAGGCCGGAGGAATCACCCAGCATATCGGTGCTTACGAAGTTACTTTGCCTGATGGCAGAGCCATCACCTTCTTGGATACACCGGGTCACGAAGCGTTTACGGCTATGCGTGCCCGTGGTGCCAAAGTAACCGACATCGCAGTTATCGTCGTAGCTGCCGATGATGCGGTGATGCCTCAAACCAAAGAGGCGATTTCTCACGCACAAGCAGCGAGCGTTCCTATGATCTTCGCGCTGAACAAAGTGGACAAGGACGGAGCGAATCCTGAAAAAATCAAAGAACAACTGGCAGGTATGAATATCCTGGTTGAAAGCTGGGGAGGTAAATACCAAAGTCAGGAAATCAGTGCCAAGAAAGGCATGAATATCGATTTGTTGATGGAGAAAATTCTCCTGGAAACCGACATGCTCGAATTGAAAGCCAATCCGAATAAACAAGCTTCCGGAACCATCATCGAAGCATCACTCGACAAAGGAAGAGGATATGTGGCAACCATTCTTGTACAGAATGGAACCCTGAATCAAGGCGACATGATCGTGTCCGGACAATACTTCGGAAAGATAAAAGCGATGTACAACGAAAGAAACCAGCGTGTGGATTCGGCACCGCCTTCCACTCCGGTTCTGATTCTTGGTTTGAACGGTGCACCACAAGCCGGTGAAACCTTCAAGGTATTTGAAGATGAAGCCGATGCGAGAGAGACGGCATACAAACGTGGACAGATCTTGCGTGAGCAAGGTATGAGAGCCAAGAAACACATCACCCTTGATGAAATCGGACGTCGTTTGGCACTTGGAAACTTCAAGGAACTCAATGTTATCATCAAAGGAGACGTGGACGGATCTGTGGAAGCCCTTAGTGATTCATTGCAGAAACTCAGCACACAGGAGATCGTGGTGAAAGTGATACACAAAGCGGTAGGTGCCATTACAGAAAGTGATGTTACCCTTGCTAACGCGTCGGATGCCATCATCATCGGTTTCAATGTTCGTCCTTCGATACAAGCCGCAAGATTGGCGGAGAACGAATCCATTCAGATCAAACTTTACTCCATCATCTACAACGCGATTGAAGAAATCCGCAGTGCGATGGAAGGTATGCTTGAGCCGACAGTTGAAGAGAAAATCCTTGCCAACGTCGAAATCAGGGAAACATACAAATTCGATAAGGCCACTGTTGCGGGTTGTCAGGTACTCGAAGGAAAGATCGCCAGAAACAACCGCGTTCGTCTTGTTCGCGATGGCATCGTAATCTTCACCGGAGAACTGGGAAGTTTGAAACGATTCCGCGACGACGCCAAAGAAGTAACCACAGGCATGGAGTGCGGACTTGTGATTAAAAACTACAATGATCTTAAAATCGGAGATATCGTAGAGGCGTTTGAAGAAGTGGAAGTGAAGAGAAAGCTGTAACAGAAAAAGGAATGATTGAAAAGTATATTGGCTTTTCATTGCGGACGCTTTTTTCTTTTCAGACGACAAAAAAGAATGTGCGGCATCATGATAATCATCATATCGTGCTGACCTCACAACTTTTTGTTAATTGAAACCTATCGAACAGACAGGACCTGAACAGCAAGTACATTTGTGATGGATTGTCAAGGTCTTGGTTAAAATAAAACATGAAAAAAAAGATTCTCATTTCAGCGCTGGTTTTGGTTGGATTTGTCACTGCGGTCTTTGCTCAACCGAATAAAGTGCTTGCGGATAAAATCATTGCTGTTGTCGGAAACAAAGTCATTTTAAGAAGCGACATTGAAAACAGCATCTTAGACATGCAACGTCAGGGAATGGAAATTCCGGTTGATGCAAGATGTTTGACACTCGAACAATCTTTGGGCATCAAGGCCCTCGTGCTTCAAGCAGAGAAAGATTCCTTACCCATCACCGATGAAGAAATAGAAGCTGAGATAGACAATCAAATCAGGTTTTTCATCAGTCAGTATGGCTCCAAAGAAGAAGTGGAGCGGATTGCCGGTAAAACATTGTATCAACTCAAAGAAGATTTCAAAGACAGTTTTCGTGAAAGAAAACTCGCCACTGCCATGCGAAACAAAATCGTTGATGGTATAAAAATCACACCCAACGAGGTTAAAAACTATTTCGACAGAATACCAAAAGACAGTCTGCCTTTTTATGAAACCGAAGTGGAGGTGGGACAGATTGTGATTTATCCCAAAGCCAGTAAAGACGCAGAAGAGTATTGCATCGAGCAATTGAATGAGTATAAGCGTCAGATCGAATCCGGAAAAAAAGAGTTCGGAACTGTGGCATCCGTTTACTCTGAAGACCCTGGAAGTAAAGACAGAGGTGGGTTATATGAAATCAACCGTAACCAGAAAGATATGGATGGTGTGTGGATGGCTAAGGCGTTCACCTTGAAAGAGGGACAAGTATCCAGTCCTTTTAAGACCCGTTTCGGATATCATATCATTCAACTGGTTAGCAGAATGGGAGATGATGCCGTTGTTAGACACATCCTGAAAATTCCTCAGGTCACCCAGGTGGAATTGAGAGAAGGATTTCAGAAGCTCGATTCAATCAGGTCCAAATTGATTGCAGGAACGATAGATTTCGGAACTGCTGTTTCGAAGTATAGCGATGATGAAGGAAGCAAATTTACCGCCGGTATGATCCAGGGTAAGGATGGCGGATTTTTGACCATCGACCAATTGGACAAAGACCTTGTTGTTAAATTGAGAGACCTTGGTCTCGGCGAATTTTCTCAGCCTGTAGAATACAACGATGAAAGAGGAAAAAAAGGAATGAGAATCATCTGGCTCAAATCCAAATCGACACCACATCGCGAAAATTTGAAAGACGATTACAACAAGGTGTCTCAACGTGCATTGGAAGAGAAGAAAGAAAACGCTTTGGAAAAATGGTTCTCTCAAAAGATAAAGGGTTATTACATCACGATAGATGATGAGTATAAAGATTGCAGCGTATTGAAAAAGTGGTACGAAGTTGCGACTAAGTAACGTATATACACAGACGAAGTTTTGCATCATACTTCATTTCACATTTAAAACAGCTCAAAGACCTTGATAGAAAAGAAAAAAGCGGTCTCCCATGAAGAGCAGGCGATCCTGGTTGGATTGGTGCAGAAAGAACAGAAAGAACAGATGGTCAATGAATATCTGGATGAGCTGTCCTTTTTGGCTGAAACCGCTGGTGCTAAAACAGTCAAGAGATTCATACAAAAACTACCCCACCCCGATAGCCGTACTTTTTTAGGAAAAGGCAAACTGGAGGAAATCAGGGATTACATCATACAGAAAGGGAACATCGATCTTGTCATATTTGACGATGAACTTACAGGGGCACAACTCATCAATATCGAGAAAGTACTCAATAAAAAAATAATTGACAGGAGCGATCTGATTCTTGACATCTTCGCTTCGAGGGCCAAAACAGCACAAGCGAAAACACAGGTGGAGCTTGCACAGTATCAATATATCCTACCCCGATTGAAAGGAATGTGGAAGCATTTGGAAAGACAAGGAGGAGGCGTGGGAACCAGGGGTCCGGGTGAGACGGAAATTGAAACAGACCGTAGGATTGTGAAAGACAAGATTTCGTTATTGCGTAAAAGATTGGCCGAGATAGATAAACAATCATTCACACAAAGAAAGGAAAGAGGCGAATTTATTCGGGTTGCCTTGGTGGGATATACGAACGTGGGAAAATCCACGCTGATGAATGTGATGGCCAAGAGTGAGGTTTTTGCAGAGAATAAATTATTCGCAACCTTGGATACGACCACAAGGAAAGTGGTATTTGAGCAAACGCCATTTCTCTTGAGCGATACGGTTGGATTCATTCGCAAATTGCCACATCATTTGGTGGAAAGTTTCAAAAGCACATTGGATGAAGTTCGTGAATCGGATGTGTTGTTGCATGTGGTTGATATTTCACATCCGCAATATGAAGATCAGTATAAGGTGGTGAACAAGACCTTGCAAGAGTTGGGTGCGCAAGACAAGCCGATGATTACGATATTCAACAAGATGGATCGATATGAAGAGATCACATTTGATGAATGGTTGGAGGATTCGGTAAAAGAGGAGATTTTAAAAGATTTGAAAGACAGGTGGAGCAATGAAACCGGAGGAAATGTGGTGTTCATTTCTGCGACAGAAAGAAGAAATCTGGATGCGTTGCGACAAACGATTTTGAATAAAGTAAGAGAGATGTATCAGATTCGGTATCCGTACAAGGCGGAGTTTTTTTACTAGAACTGTAAGGGCTTGTTTTATAAGACAAATTTTAAGAGCAACAAATGGTTTGGCATAAAGTAGCTGAAAGTCGGGCGGAGTTATTCGGAGCTGGTGTTGATATGGCAGAGGTGGAGGTTGATGGGAAAACGGTGTTGGTGGTGAAGGTTGGTGGGGAGATGTATGCCTGTGCTTCGAAATGTCCGCATGCCGGAGCTAGGATGAAAGATGGTTATTTGGATGCGCAGGGGAATTTGGTTTGTCCTTTACATCGTTATCGGTTTGATCCCAAAACGGGCAGAAATGTGAGTGGGGAGGGATATTTTTTGAAAAGGTATGTGGTCAAGGATACGGAAGATGGCGTTTTTGTGGGAATGGAAGAAAAAAAGGGAATATTTGGATAAAATAATAATAGTATTTGGAAGAAAGCTGAAAAT
>JAURKN010000156.1 GCA_030831725.1 Ferruginibacter sp. | reverse complement strand
TGTTTACCTGATCACTCATTTGTTTGAATGAGTTGAATGCCTCAATCTTATAAATGACCAGGGGATCTTTTTGCTCATAACCGGCGGTTCTCACGCTGTGACGAAGATCGTCCATTGATCTCAAATGTTCTTTCCAAGCATCATCAATCAAGGCCAGCGTAATATTTCTTTCAAGAGAGCGCATCAGTTCTGTGCCCTCGGATTCGAAATAAGAATCCAGCTTGACAATGGCCTGAATCTGTTTTTGTCCGTCTGTAAATGGAACTGCCACATTTTCAATGTGATTGCCCTGTTCTTTTCGAATGTTTTGAATGATGGGCATGGTCTGATCTACAATCGACTTTTTTCTGCCGGCATAATGCGTGATGGATTCCTGATACAATTGACCTGCCAAATTATTCGGTAAACCTGATGAAAGCATTTCGGCAGTTATGGAAGTCTGAATACCTAAATATCTGATCACTTCCATTTGAAATTCATCATAGTTGCCATCTTTATGGCTGAGTACAATCTGTTCCGCAACTCCGTAGAAAGCGTTATCCAAATCCAATGCCAAACGGTCTCCGAACAAAGCATGGTTTCTCTTGGCGTAGATGACATTTCTCTGCTTGTTCATCACATCATCATATTCCAGCAAATGCTTACGGATTCCGAAATTGTTCTCTTCCACTTTCTTCTGTGCACGTTCGATGCTCTTGGTGATCATGCTATGCTGAATCACTTCCCCTTCCTTATATCCCATACGATCCATAAGTCCGGCTATACGCTCACTTCCGAACATGCGCATCAGATCATCTTCAAGCGACACGAAGAAATTGGATGTTCCTGGATCGCCCTGTCTTCCCGCACGTCCTCTAAGCTGACGATCGACCCTTCTGCTTTCGTGTCTTTCGGTACCTAGAATCGCAAGTCCACCGGCTTCTTTCACGCCTGGACCGAGTTTGATATCGGTTCCCCTACCAGCCATATTGGTTGCAATGGTTACTGCACCAGCCAATCCGGCTTCTGCTACAACCTGCGCCTCTTTCAAGTGTTGCTTCGCATTCAATACATTATGCGGAATGTTTTTCTGTCGTAACATTCTGCTCAATAATTCACTTACCTCAACCGAAGTGGTACCGACCAGACAAGGCCTGCCGGCTTCACGCAATATTTCAATCTCTTCGATGACCGCTTTAAATTTCTCTCTCTTGGTTTTATATACCCGATCCTGCTCGTCTTTTCTCTGAATTTTTACATTGGTAGGAATCGTTACCACATCGAGTTTGTAAATGCTCCAAAGCTCCGCCGCTTCTGTTTCGGCAGTACCGGTCATCCCTGCTAATTTGTGGTACATTCTAAAATAGTTCTGCAGCGTAATGGTGGCGTATGTTTGAGAGGACGCTTCAATTTTCACATTCTCTTTTGCTTCAAGCGCCTGATGAAGTCCGTCAGAATATCTTCTGCCTTCCATGATACGTCCGGTTTGTTCATCTACAATCTTCACTGCACCTTCCATCACAACATACTCAACGTCTTTTTCAAACAAAGTGTATGCTTTCAACAATTGTTGTATGGTATGGATGCGTTCTGATTTTTGCGCATATTCGGCAATCAGTCTTTCTTTCTCCAAGAGCTTTTTTTCCTGGTCCATGTCAGATTTGTCTATGGAGCCAAGCTTGGTGGAGATGTCGGGCAATACAAAGAAATCAGGATCTTCGCTACTTTTGGTGATCAGGTTCAACCCTTGTTCTGTAAGGTCGACCTGATTGTTTTTTTCATCAATGACAAAATAAAGCGCCTCATCTACTTTAGGCATTTCTTTTTGTTGATCTGCCAGATAGTAATTTTCGCTTTTTTGGAGTTTCACGCGCATGCCGGGTTCACTGAGGTATTTAATCAGAGCACCGTTTTTAGGAAGTCCGCGGTGTGCCCTCATCAAAGCCAATCCTCCGTCTTTCGGATCATCGTTTCCTTCTGCAATCTTTTTCTTTGCTTCTGTCAAAAATTGATTGATGGCTCTTTTCTGTGCTTCAACCAATTTTTCAATGCGAGGCTTCAAATCGAAGAATTGTTGGGTATTGTCGCTTCTTCCAATCGGACCGCTGATGATCAAAGGCGTTCTCGCATCGTCGATCAACACACTATCCACCTCATCCACCATGGCGAAATGATGTTTGCGTTGTACCATTTCATCTGGACTATGCACCATATTGTCTCTCAGGTAATCGAAACCGAATTCGTTGTTTGTACCGTAAGTCAGATCCGCTCTGTATGCGTTTCTTCTGGCTTCCGAATTGGGTTCATGTTTGTCGATGCAATCCACGGTAAGTCCGAGCCATTCGAAAATAGGGCCGTTCCATTCACTATCTCTTTTTGCTAGATAATCATTCACGGTTACAATATGCACGCCTTCTCCTGCAAGGGCGTTCAGGTATGCAGGTAGCGTACTCACAAGAGTCTTTCCCTCACCTGTAGCCATCTCTGCAATTTTTCCGGAGTGCAAAACAGCTCCTCCTATCAATTGAACATCGTAGTGAACCATGTTCCAAACAACATTGCTTCCGGCAGCCGTCCATGTATTGCTGAACACACTTTCATTGCCTTCTATGCGGACATACTCTTTTTTTACTGCCAGATTCTTATCGAGTTCCGTGGCAGTAGAGCGAATGGTTTCGGAAGAAGAAAAACGCCTTGCGGTTTCTTTGATAAGGGCAAAAGCCTCAGGTTGGATCTCTTCTAGAACAACTTCGATTTGCTGATCTTTTTTCTTTTTCAGTTCATCCACTTGACGATAGATCAAATCCCTGTTGGCGATATCGTCCTGAGACAAAGCTTCTGCTTCTTTGTTTTTCAGTTCTATCTGTTGATGAATGTCTGTAAGATGATCCTGAATCCTTTTTCTGAACGATGCGGTTTTGGAACGGAGTTCATCGTTGGTAAGGGATTGATATTGAGTAAAAAAAGCATTTACTTTTTGTACGATAGGTTGAACTTTTTTGACGTCCTTCTCACTTTTGCTTCCGCCAAATAGTTTTGAAATGATGTTAAGCATATTAAACTCTCTTCTTGTTCTTGTGTAATCTATGAAAAAATGACGATTTGACCTTTTCTGAAGGTTAAAATTATCGAGGCGCAAAGGTAAAGTAAGTTTAGGGGAATAGTTCAAAACGGCATTATGAACCTGTTAAAAAGGAGTAAAAGACAGATAAAGTTTGGAAATGGTGTGCAAATTGGAAGTTTGATGAAAAAAAGACTGCCATACAAGCGATTTTAGGGCAATTATACTACCTTTGCGCTTCGAAAAAAGGGCAGCTTGCCGAGCAAGAAACCTTCAGTATTCAATTCTCAAACCAGAACACAATGAGTGGTGCATTAAAAGAAGTAAGAAACAGGATTAAAAGCGTTCAAAGCACACAACAGATTACCAAAGCCATGAAAATGGTGAGTGCAGCAAAACTTCGCCGTGCCCAGGATGCGATCACACAGATGCGTCCTTATGCTCAAAAACTGCAGGAATTACTCGGAAACATTGTCAGCAACTGCGACGGAGACATGTCTTTGCAGCTGGCGACAGAGAGACCTGTAGAAAATGTGTTGATGATTCTGGTAACGAGTGACAGGGGATTATGTGGCGGCTATAATAGCAATTTGATCAAGCTGACCAAACAGACCATACAGCAGAAATATGCGGCTCAGCATGCCAAAGGGAATGTTCGCATTTTGCCGATCGGAAAAAAGGGATATGAGCATTTCACCAAAAGCGGATTCAATGTGGTTTCTGATTTTTGGGATATTTTCTCAGGACTGAGTTTTGACAAAGTACAAAGCGCAGCCCAATATGCCATGAATGCCTTCGAAGCTCGTGAAGTTGACGCTGTGGAAGTTATTTACAGCGAATTCAAGAATGCTGCTTCTCAGGTTTTTGTAGCCGAAACTTTCCTTCCTGTTCAAAAAGTTCAGGGTAAGGAATCCGGTAAAAAAGCGGATTTCATCTTCGAACCTGGAAAGGATGTTTTGATTGCGGAACTGATGCCGAAAATATTGAATACACAGCTTTTCAAAGCGGTATTGGACGGACATGCCAGCGAACATGGTGCTAGGATGACGGCTATGGATAAGGCAAGCGACAACGCCAACGAATTGCTAAAATCGCTCAAAATCAGTTACAACAGAGCCCGTCAGGCAGCTATCACCACGGAACTTACTGAAATTGTGAGTGGTGCGGCGGCTTTACAAGGATAAAAAACAAGTTTATGGTTTGTGGTTTGTGGTTAATAGTTGAGTGCCAGAAACTTTAATATTAAACATCAAACAAAAAACACCAAACCCCAAACATATCATCATGGAAATCTCCGAAATCATACCACACATCGAAGCGCTGATTTTTGCCAGTGACAGAGGTTTACGCTCTGATGAAATCACAGATTTGATCAACAATGCGCTGGGATTCATCGAAGATCGGGCCACATCAGACCAAGTGGATGCTGCTATCGAAGGTATACAGGAGAAATATCAAACCGATTTTTATTCCTTTGAACTCAGACAAATCGGAGGAGGCTGGCAGTTTCTGACCAAGCCTGCTTTTCACAAGACCATCGCTTTGCTCAACGGAGATAAGTTTTTAAAGAGACTTTCCTCAGCTGCGTTGGAAACACTTGCCATCATCGCCTACAAACAGCCTATCACCAAATCAGAAATCGAATCTATTCGTGGTGTCAATTGCGATTACGCCGTACAGAAACTGCTGGAAAAAGAATTGATCGTCATTTCCGGCAGAAACGAAGATGCTGTTGGAAAACCCCTGATTTATTCCACATCCAAATCCTTTATGGATTATTTCGGTATCAATAGCACCGAAGATCTGCCCAAAATAAACGAGGTTCTCATGGAAGAACTGGTCAAAGCCACGATTGTTTCAGACACTACTCTTGAGAATGCTGACGCTGAAACAATAAGCCCTGAACTTTCCGAGCGAAAACAAGAAGAGGAAGAGACGTCCTCTGAAGCAGAATAATTTCACCCTCCTTCATTTTTCATTCTTCACTTTATTATAAACTTCATCATTATGGAGCTGCTCTCTGATGTATTAAAAAAAATTGCACAGGAACATGGAACACCTGTATATGTGTATCATGCTGAAAAAATTTCCGGTCAATTTCAAAAATTGAATAAAGCCTTCTCCAATTGCAAGGCAAGATTTTTTTATGCCTGTAAATCACTAACCAACATCAGCATACTGAAGCATATGCATAGTCTTGGCGCCAGCCTTGACTGCGTCAGCATCAACGAGGTGAGACTCGGATTGTTGGCGGGTTTTTCAGCCAAAGAAATTCTGTTCACCCCTAATTGTGTTGATTTCGAAGAGATATTGGAAGCCAAGGAGCTTGGCGTCAACATCAACATCGACAATATTTCCATGCTCGAAAGGTTTGGAAACACTTTTGGTGACTCATACCCTATTTGCATCAGGGTCAATCCTCACATCATGGCAGGAGGAAATGTAAAAATATCAACAGGACATATCGACAGTAAGTTCGGGATATCGGTGCATCAACTCAGACATATCGAACGCATCGTAAAAACGACAAACCTATTTATTGAAGGTATTCATATGCACACAGGCAGTGAGATCAAAGACATCAATGTTTTTTTGATGGGATTGGAGGTCATGTTTGATATGGCCAATCATTTTCCGAATGTGAGATACATAGATATGGGCAGTGGGTTCAAAGTGGCATATCAACCTGATGATAAAGAAACCGATATTGATCTTCTTGGAAAAAAAGTGTCGGAAGCATTCGAAAACTATCTTGCCGAAACCGGTAGAAATCTTGAAGTTTGGTTCGAGCCCGGAAAATACCTGGTGAGTCAGTGTGGATATTTCATCGTAAAAGCCAATGTGATCAAACAGACTCCGGCAACTGTCTTTGTAGGTGTGAACAGTGGGTTCAATCATCTGATCAGACCTATGATGTACGACGCGTATCATCATATCGAAAACTTGAGCAACCCGGATGGGACACCACGCATTTACACGGTGGTTGGCAATATTTGTGAAACAGACACTTTTGCCTGGGACAGAACCCTTCCTGAAGTAAGAGAAGGAGATTTGTTAATTATGAAAAATGCGGGAGCTTATGGTTTTGAAATGTCATCCAACTTCAACTCACGATTAAAACCCGCTGAGGTGATGGTAAAAAACGATGAGGTGGTGTTGATTCGAAAAAGAGACACTATGGATGATCTGTTGAGAAATCAAGTGTATTGATAAAGAAACAAAAAATGAACCATTAATTTTGAGGCGGTTAAGGTAAGGATTTTGATAAATTCCTTGACTTCTTGCGCGGATTCTCTGGCTGATTATGACCGCTCTTTGGAAAAAGAAGCAGACATGAAATCGGTGGACTATATTATAAATGCCAAGATTAACCCTATTCCGTTTGCAGACTTTTTATCGAAGATTGATCAGCGAAAAAAGTCAAATAAATTTGAAGGCTGGTTCAGTATTCACCCTGACTCCAAAGAAAGATCTGAATACATCAAAACATATTCCAAGAAAAAAGGAGGAACCTACAAACCAGTGTTATCAACTGAATCATGGGAATATCTCACCCAATAACGATTTGATAAAAAAAGCGGAGAAAAATTTCTCCGCTTTTTTGTTGAACTACAATTTTTTATTGAATGATGATTTTTCTTGCTTCATTCATTTTAGAACCAAAACATCTGATCCAGTAAACCCCTGGTCTAACCTTGTCTTTCAGATTGATGGCCTGAGCCGACAGACCGAAATTCATTTGTATCGTTTTGCTATAAACCACATTACCCAATTGGTCATTGATGACAAGAGATACTTTTTCATTATGTTCATTGTTATTGATAATCAGTTTGAAATTTCCGTCAGTCGGATTAGGATTGATTTCGAATGAGGGCACATTAACTCTAGAGAATATCTCACCTCCGGTATTGAAACAAGTTTTAGCCAAATTGGATAGTCTTTGAGACCTAAACGCTCCATTACCGCAACCTGAAGTGTATTGCAATTTGATGCTGTCCCCTGTAGCAGCTGCTGCATTTGAGGTGTATGTGACAGTGATGATTCGGCTATTAACTGTACCAGAATCGATGGTGCCTGTTGTACCTACCAAGCCAAATGGCGGAGTCCACAAATAGCCATCAGCAGCACCATTGGATGTAGTCGCTGAAGGCAATACAGCAGGTGCGATATAACGATAAGTTCTCGCCCCACAAACATCCGATTTAAGTTGAATCGTGATTGATGCTGGAGCCAATGGAGCTGACAATTTCAAGTTGCTGAGCTTGACAGCTCTTCTTGTGCTATTGCCACAATCAGATGTATACAACAAACGCACACTATCTCCTGTAACTGCTGCTTCGTTCGAAGTAAAAGTGACTGTCAGTTTTTGAGAAGACAAAGATCCAGAGTCTATGGTCATTGTGGAAGACAATGCACCTACGAAAGACCAAAGATATCCGTTTGCTGCACCAGAAGTGGTGGTGGCAGATGGAAGATTTGGTGCGATATATCTATATTTTCTTGCTCCACACACATTGGTTCGAATCGATTGGATTGTGATGGAGGCAGGAGCTGTTGGTGCTTTAAGTAAAGTATTTGACAACTTTAATGCTCTTGATTTACCATCTCCACAACCGGATGAATAGAACAATTTAACGCTATCACCCGTTGTCGCAGTACTATTTACAGAAAAAGTAACTACAATTTTTTGAGCGTTGATATCACCGGAATCGATGGTAGCAAATTCTGCAAGGGTTCCTATAAACTCCCAGTTCCAACCTGTTGCAGCACCAGTAGATGCTGTTGCCGAAGGTAGATTTGGCGCTATGTAACGATAACGTCTTGCATTACAAACATTCTGTGCTACAGACTGAATGGTGATTGATGTTGGAGCGGCAGGAGTTGACAATAAAGTGTTGGTAAGCTTTACTGATCTTATATTGGTCAATCCGCAGTTGGAACTATATTGAAGTCTTATGCTATCCCCAGCAGTGGCAGCGGAATTGTTTGAAAAAGACAGAATGATCTTTTGGCTGTTCACATTTCCGGAATCTATGGTTGCTCCTGTAAGTGCTATTCCGGTAAAAGACCAAAAATATCCCGTAGCGCCTGTTGGCAGAGCAGGAGCTGTATATCTGTACTTTCTGGCGCCACAGATGTTGGTAACCAACGGTGTTATAGTGATGCTTGCCGGAGCTGCAGGAACTTGACCACTAACCGTAATCCGAACAGAATCGATACATGAAACACCATTTGCACTTACAATAAGCGAATAAGTGGTTGAAATAGTAGGACTAACCGTTTGTGTTATTCCTATTCCCCCATTGGACCAGTTGTAGGATGTGCTGCTCAGCAAATTTTGAGAAGCTATCAACAAGATGCTTTTTCCTGAGCAAATTGTAGTGTCATTGTTGTTGATGTTCGCATTGATTAATGTCAGATAAACACTGTCAGTGACAGGACATGTTTGCTGATTCACCGTGCAAGAATACCAGCCTGAGACGGTTGGATTGATGGACTGATTTGTAGATCCATTACTCCAGTTGTAGGAATTGTATCCTGTACCAGCATTTATTGTTGCCGATGTACCGCAAAAACCGATGCTGTCTGCAAAAGGATTGAATGTAACAATATTGTTTACAACCGCAGATACGGATACCCTTTGTGCTGCGATACAACCCGTAGATAAATTACGTGCAGCTGCGAAATAGTTTGTTGTAGAAGAGATTACAGGAGTTGTAAAAGAAGTTGAACCTGAAAGCAACAAGGAACCACCTGTGGACGCGGAATACCAGTCGATGGTTTGGTTCTGACCTGGAGTGGCTGAGATTGTCAAATTACCAGGTCCGCATCTACTTGCCCCGTTTATTGTAGAAACAGCAGGCAATGGATTCACGGTAACCACAGAGGAAACTGTTGCACTACAACCGGTTGAAGTATTAGTACCTGTAACCAGATATGTAGTTGAAGAAGAAGGTGAAGCAGATACAGACAAACCTGTTGAGCTGCTCAATCCGATGGACGGTGACCAAGAATAGGTATTCGCTCCCGACGCTGTTAAAGTAACAGAAGAACCTGTGCATATGGTTGCTGAATTCACACTCAATTGTGGAAGGGCATTAACGGTTATGTTGATGGTAACCGGATTGGCATTTTGACCTGCATTTGGAGTAAAAGTGTATGATGCCGACTGTTGATTGCTGACGGTCGAAGGACTCCATACTCCGATGATGCCGTTGGTTGAAGTGGTTGGCAGAATAGGAGCTGTTGCCCCTGTGCAAATCGAGGAAATCACGTTGAATGTAGGTGTGACGTTGGAAGGTGCTGAAATGGTAAAGTTGGTATTATTGATATCAAAAAATATGTTGCCAATCGATTCAATCTTTATTCTTGCTGTTGTAGTAATATTATTAGGAATCACAAATGCTTCCGTTCCATCGTTAGCGGTGCTGTCTGATAAAACAATTGGGAATGTAAGACCGCCGTCGGTGCTGAGGGTGATCTTCACTTTTGAACAGTTGATCGGAGCAAGGTTGGTGCTGTTCACGCTCCAGGTGATATTTTGTGTAGAACCAGCGGTGTAAGTAACTGCGGTATTTGGAGCAGTAACTTCAAACGGACCTGCAGTACCATTGACCGTAACGACCATATCTATGAATTGAGTTTGTCCCACTTCAACAGGTGCAGTCGAGCTGTAAGGCGCATTGTCTCTTACTGTCAAACGGAAGTTAAGGGTTCTGGCTACGGAGCTGAGGGCTTCGGTATTGGCATTCGCATCGCCACCGGTCAGTGGACCTGAAATCAATCCGCCTGCCAGTATGGTGGATAATATAGGAAACAAACGGGTAGGGCTAGACGTAGGTAAAAAAGTGATCCAATTTGGACCAGTTACTTTAGTAGCACTGGCAACACTGCTTGCTCCAGTTTGGGTGGAACCGGCATTGTCATTCTGCTCCCAGCAGTAAGTTAATGCATCACCATTGGCATCTGTTGCTGATCCAGTTAAAGCAAAAGGCGTGCTTTTAGGAATGGTATAATTGCTGACAGCTGAAACAACAGGAGTGGCATTATTGGCAGAAATTGAGGTGGTGATGGGACATGTTTTTGTTGACAAATTGGTTTGAATTTGTGCGATAGAAGTCTGATGGAATATGTCAATCGAATGACGAGCAACATCCTGTGCCGTTATCCCTGCATAACCCATTATCGTGATTCCCGACCCAGGTTCTTTGTTTACTCCTGTACCTTCATTGTTATGAGAGAATGTATGATTGCCCCCCAATTGGTGTCCTACCTCATGTGCCACATAATCGATGTCGAAATTATCCCCTTGTGGAATACCATCTGCTGGTGAGGTAATTCCTTTTCCTTTTATGTTATTAGTACATACACAACCAATACATCCGGCATTTCCTCCTCCTCCGGAAGCGCCAAACATATGTCCTATATCATAATTGGCCTCACCAATTTGTGCGGTAAGTGTAGTTTGTAGCTGATTATTCCAATTGGATAAAGTTGTGTAAGGATCTGTTGACGGATTGTAGTAGATCACTTTTGTTGTGGAATCTATCAAATTAAGATGCAATGCGAGATCTTTTTCATAAACACCGTTGCAACGGGTCAGGGTGTTGTTGTAAGCGGCAAGAACCAATCCCACCTGTGTTGCACTAGTAGCACCAAAATAATTGGAATACTCTCCATTGCATGATTGAGCCAGTCTCATGGTTTTCAAATCTCCTCCGGATCTTGCAGTAAGATTCATCACCTGCGTGTTCAACTCCGTAGTTAGCTTCTCGTCTGGTGTCTGACAATTCCAGGGTAACTGACCAGAAGGACGATAAGACCTAAATACAGCATAAACACGATGGTCAGCAGAATAGGGCTCCATGAATTCCGTTGGTTTGTCCGAACGGAAAATTGTGGTCTGTATGCCCTGAGGTGAATAGCTCAATTTTAGCGTAGCAAATTTATCGATAAGTCCTCTTCCCGAAAAAGCGCGAATCTCTGGAAACCTCGCCTGAAGCCCAGGCTCAAAGTTGGATGCTTCCACCACTTCGAACTGTTCCATCTCTCCGTCGGCATTTGGCAGGCTGATAATGGTGCTATGTCGACTTTTATTGGAAACTACCTTAAACAATTCAGCTCTCAAAGAAGTAAGGTCAAGGTTGTAGAGTTTGAATATTTTGGGAAAGCTGGCTCTGGATACGCCCTTGTCTTTGATCAATATTTCCTCTCCTTGGTACACTGACCAAACTTGCTTCTGTTGTGAAAAAGCAAGGCTCGTTATTGCCAAAGTACACAAACCCAATATGATTTTTTTCATGTTTTTGCTTTTATTCATAAGTAAGATAAAAAATTGTTTTGAAAATTCTTATGTGTATTTTTTTTAATGCTTGTTACTACTAAAATGGGAAAAGTCCTTTTTGATTTGCTACAAAACAATGCTGTTTTTCAAATGGATTTTTCAAAAAACAAAATTGTTGATTGCTTACAAACCTGCCATCAGGATATAACGAAAAAATGGATTGATTATTGTTCATATTTGTCTGTTTGAAACACAAAATTATCAATCCAAATTATGGGAAAGCGATTTTAGAGCTGAACTAAATTAACTTATACAGAAGTGTTTTCAAATCAAACAGAGAGATTGAATTCTCTAAGTGTATCGTTCAAACTGGTTTTTAAATCAGTGCTGGCTTTTCTTTTGCCTATGATCAATGCACAACTCACTTCGTAGGTTCCTGCAGGAAATGTTTTTGGAATACTGCCTGGAATAACCACGCTTCTTTCAGGAACAAATCCTTTGTATTCGACCGGTGTTTCGCCACTAACATCAATGATTTTGGTGGATTGTGTCAGAACCACGTTAGCTCCGAGCACAGCCTCCTTCCCTACCCTCACGCCTTCAACCACAATACAACGGCTTCCAATAAAACAACCGTCTTCGATAATCACAGGACTTGCTTGTAATGGCTCAAGAACGCCTCCGATTCCAACGCCTCCGCTCAAATGAACGTTCTTTCCAATTTGGGCACAACTGCCGACGGTGGCCCATGTGTCTACCATCGTACCTTCATCAACGTATGCGCCGATGTTCACGTATGATGGCATGAGTATAACATTTTTCGCCAGATAAGCGCCATAGCGTGCTACTGCATGAGGCACAGCCCTTACTCCTAGCTTTTCGTATCCGGTTTTCAATTTCATTTTATCGTAAAATTCAAAAGGCGGAATGCTATGTGTTTCCATTGGTTGTATGGAAAAATACATCAGTATCGCCTGCTTGACCCATTCATTCACCAACCAGCCATCACCCGATGGCTCAGCAACCCTGAGTATCCCTTTGTCCACTTGATCAATAACCATTTTCACCGCATCGATGTACTCTGTTTCTTTTAATAAACTCCTGTCATTCCAGGCTGACTGTATCAAATCTTTCATTTTCCTTTTTTTTGACAAAATTAATCTTTTCCACTCAGAAGCGCGTGCCCGTAATGCTTGTTATTGCTGTACTTTTGTCGGAGAAATATTCAACATGAAAATTGGCTTTGACGCAAAGAGGGCTTTTCATAACAACACCGGACTCGGCAATTACAGTCGTGGCCTGATTCATGCGTTGGCGCAATTTTTTCCTGAAAACGAATATTTACTTTTCAATCCGAAACCGGGTCGCACTCATGTTTTCAACGAAATCAACACCAAAGAGATCTTACCCTCCGGAATGTTCTTCAAAAAATTCCATTCCTTATGGAGAAGTTATGGAATTCTCAATGACCTGTACCGCGAAAAAATCGAATTGTTCCACGGACTGAGTCATGAAATTCCGATGCACATCCAAAAAACAAAGATTAAATCTGTTGTCACTATACACGACTTGATCACCTTCAGATTTCCGAGGCAATTTTCCATGTTCGACGCCTTTATGCATCAGCAAAAAATCAAGAACGCCTGTAAGCATGCAGACATGATTATTGCAATCAGTGAACAAACAAAAAATGACATCATTGATTATGTCGGAATCAATCCGTTGAAAATTAAAGTTTGCTATCAACATTGCGATACCAAGTTCTCGATTCAAAAAAGTGACGCAGAAAAAAAATCAGTCAGGGAAAAATATGGACTCCCGGAAAATTATTTTTTATATGTCGGTTCAATAATCGAACGTAAAAATCTGCTGCGAATCTGTGAGGCGATGAAGATCAACAAATCCATGTCCGACATGCCTTTGGTGGTCGTTGGTCATGGAGGAAAATATAAGGAGATGGTACAATCATTCATTCAAAAAAACAATTTGAATGAGCAGGTCATTTTTCTTTCTGAAAAAGAAGAAGTAAAGAAAGATCCTGATTTCATTTCAGGTATTCATTTGCCAGAATTGTTTCAATCTGCCACAGCTCTCATATACCCCTCCGAATTTGAAGGATTCGGCATACCGGTTCTTGAAGCATTATGGAGTGGGACTCCTGTTATCACTTCTTCCATATCTTGTTTGCCCGAAGCAGGCGGACCTGATTCCTATTATGTGGATCCACGCTCTGCAAAAGAAATAGCAGATGCCATGATGAAGCTTGAAACAGATGAATCAAGAAGAAAAATGATGATTGCTACC
>JAURKN010000155.1 GCA_030831725.1 Ferruginibacter sp. | reverse complement strand
ATTGAACTACTGATTTAGGATTTGTTATTAATGATTTGGATCGTTTGGTGTTCGGAATGTTTGGAAGGTTTTGGGATTTCATATTGAAGTAAGCAAATGGCGCCGGTCTGTGACCGGTGTTTGAGAAATCCATCAGGACTTTGTCTTGATTAAATCAAGCAAAAACCCTCGCAAATGGCGCCGGTCTGTGACCGGTGTTTGAGAAATCCATCAGGACTTTGTCTTGATTAAATCAAGCACAAAACCCTCTCCAAACGATATTCTTACTACACATACGTATGTTTACATAGGGTGGTTTAGTATAAAGACCGAATTTGTTTTCTTTCACCCCGGCAAATTATGACAGCAATCATGCAGCATATACTTTTACATCAGATAACCGCAACAACAAAATCCTTATCCAAGAAAAACCAATCCAATCCAACCCTACGAAAAACACCAACATCCAAAAACATCCAATGAAACCAAACCAATCCATCCAATCCTTACGAAAAACATCGAGTTCTGTTGCGGAAATCAAGGCTTCCAAAATCCTATGCACAAAACACCTGTGACATACTAGAAGCCAAACCATCGATATAGGCCCCGAATTTTTTTCGGGGTTTTTTTATGAATAAATAAGTGATTAGTGATTTCGGATTTGTGATTAATGAAAAAAAAAAAAATTAATGATTTATGATTTTGGATGTTTGGGGCTTAAACGTTTGGCGTTTGCACGTTTGAGGGCTTGATGTTTAATATTTAGGAATTGAAATTTTAGAATGATAATTGAAGACTTATTATTGGTGCGGCAATTATCTCGTGTCAAAAGTCTAACAACAAACAAGCACAAAACTCAATGTAAAACAAATTGCTTTTATAAAAAATATCAATGCTGTTTTTCTGAATCTTCTCCAATGCCAGTGATTCCTCCGCTTACGGCAAATTTCATCATTTGAGTACTGTTGATGTTTTTAATCAGTTTCACTCTGTTTTTAGGAACCAATACAACATTACCCGCAACAGAATATGCAGAAGGTATATAAACAGCAACATGTTCTTTCAAATCAAAATCAGACAAATCTTCTCTTGTAATGAATCCGAGCCTCCAGACATCAGTATCATCAATACTGGCAAGTACACTTTTGGTAAACTTTTTTTTATCTCCTGCAAATGCTTCAAAAAAATCACGTGTTGTAGAATAAACGTGTTTTAATCCTGGCAAACGATTCATCAATCTATCCAAAAAAACGACAACCCTGTTGGTAATGAAAAAACTACTGAAATACCCTATCAACACCACAACTACGATGATCACCAGAAAACCAAGCCCATAGTTTTGTACATGTACTTTACCCTGTGCGTCAGTGTGTGTGAAAAACGGAATCAGGTTGTCTATATAGCTCACCACAACGAAAATCACATAAAACGTAATCAGAACCGGAGCCAAAACGAGCAAGCCCTGTAAAAAATACTGCAACAGCTTCCGAAACTTAAATGAATTAGTCATGTCTCTTTGTTTTACACAAATGTAAAACATTGCCCTTTCTGTTTTGTTATGGTTGAGAAACCGTATAAACTGATTTTTATCAATAAAAAAGCGAAGGAAACTTTGATAACGAAAAAAGTTTCCGTAGTTTTGCGCCGCAATGTCAAGCTCAACCACATTAGAAACAAGAGAAAGGATTCTGCAAGATGCTCATGACCTATTTATGCAATACGGTCTGAAAAGCGTTAGCATGGACGACTTGTCTAAAAAGCTGGGGATTAGCAAAAAGACAATCTATCTGCACTTTTCCGATAAAGATGCTCTTGTAAAATCGGTGGTGGAACGGGTTCTTTCCAACAATACAAGACTTCACAAAGAAGAAAGAACAAAATCCATAAATGCGATTCACGAAGAGTTTTTGATCATAGAATTGATGGGCACCCTGTTTAAAACCATGAACCCATCAATCCTATTTGACATGCAAAAATATTATCCTGACGCTTTTGTTTATTTTCTACAACACAAGAACAATATCATCAAAGGCATGATCAAAGATAACTTGGAAAGGGGTCTCCGTGAAGGATTGTATCGTGATGAAATCAATATTGATGTGTTGACAAGATACAGGGTAGAATCTGTGATAATGCCTTTCAATCCTGAGTTTCAGCAGGGCCTCAAAAAAGATTTGACGGATTTGTGCAGAGAATTATCCATTCATTTTCTTTACGGTATCGCAACACCAAAGGGACAAAAATTCATTGAAAAATATAAAAAGTCAATTCTTGTATGATAAAAAACCCAAAACACATTTTACCTTTTGTATTGCTGTTATTTTGTGGAACAGCATTTTCTCAGCAAAAGAGAGTTTACAGCGCAAAACAAGCTGTGGAGCATGCCATTAAAAATTCCATTGACATCAAAAACGCGTTGCTTGATCTTGAAATTCAGCGTCAGACCAACAAAGAAATAACCGCCATAGCATTTCCACAGGTAAACATGTCTGTAAATACAACAAGATTCATAGACATACCAACTACAGTCCTTCCTGATTTCATATCACCATCTGTATATGGCGTTTTGGCAAACGAAGGAGTGGTTAATGGTTCGGGAAATCCCATTCAGTTTCCCGCAGGAGGATTTGGTAGCGTACCGGCAAGGTTTGGTACCAACTGGAATGCAAGTGGAGGAGTGGATGTATCACAAATTCTTTTTGACGGACAAGTATTTATTGGATTGAAAGCGAGAAAAACCGCACTTGATCTTTATAAAAAATCAGCCGTGGTCACCCAGGAACAAATCAAGGCGAATGTGTACAAAATGTATTATCAGCTTGTTGTTGGAGCAAGACAGGCAACAACGATAGATGCCAACATAGAACGTTTTGAAAAGCTATATGCTGATGTCAGGGAAATATATAAGAACGGATTGGTTGAAAAGCTGGATCTGGAAAAGGTAGAAGTTCAGTTGAACAACCTGAAAACAGAAAAAGAAAAAATAACGAATCAATTGGAAACAGGTAACGCCGCACTGAAATTTTTAATTCAGATTCCTCAAAAAGATACGTTGGTTCTCTCTGATACACTCAATGATGCCATGATTCAGGAATTGCTTTCAGACACCCTTGATGTAAACAATCGTCCCGAATATCAACAATTGAAAACCGCATTAAAGCTGAGTGAGTATAATATTAAAAGATATCAGTTAAGTAAACTCCCAACCATTGTCGCATTTGGATCTTATTCCAAAAACGCGTTACGAAACGAGTTTGATTTTTTTGATTCAAAAGGTCTTTGGTTCAATACAAGTTTGGTTGGCTTTAAACTTACCTACTCCTTGTTTGATGGCATGGCGAAACAGTCGAGAGTAAAGAGAGCGGAGTTGGAGTCGCAAAAGTTGAAGAACAATATGGAAAGGTTAAAAGAAGGTATAGAATTAGAAAGTACAAATGCTAGGCTGCAGATGGAAAGTGCTATGAAAACCATGAATGTTCAGCGCTCAAACCAACTGCTTGCTGAAAAAGTATATGAGCAAACCCGATTGAAATATGAGCAAGGTCTTGGCAGCAACACAGAAATTTATAACGCTCAAGCCGAATTGAAAACGGCTCAAAATAATTATTACGGTGCCATGTATGATGTCATCATCTCCCGCATCAACTACTTGAAAGCCATTGGAAAATTAAATTGAAAATAAAAAACAACAAACATACCATGAAACAGTTCCTTACACTTCTCATAACCTCTTCTCTTTTGTTTGTTTCTTGTGGAAGGTCAGACAAAAAAGAAAGTGCCTCTTTGAGCGAGAAAAAAGCAATGTTGCAAAAACTAAAAGCGCAAAAAGCGGAAACTGATGTACAAATCAGAAAGTTGCAAGACGAAATCAGCCAACTCGAAGGCGCATCCGGATCTTCTGCCAATGCAAAGCTGGTGGCTGTTTCAACCGTGATGTCACAGGCGTTCAATCATTCCATTGATCTAAGGGGAAGAGTTGATGCGGAAAACATTTCTTACGTATCTCCAAGAGGTATGGGCGGACAAGTGAAGGATATTTTTATCAAAGAAGGCGATGTTGTCAGAAAAGGTCAGCTTTTGTTGAAGTTGGATGATGCTATCATGAGACAATCCGTAACTGCCGCACGTCAACAATTAGAGGGCTTGAAAACCCAGCTTGGACTTGCCAAAACCGTTTATGAAAAACAAAACAACCTTTGGCAAAAAGGCATAGGATCAGAAATTCAAGTGATTACTGCAAGAACCAATATGGAAACCCTGCAAAATCAACTTACATCAGCCGAGGAGCAAGTTAAAGTGGCTATGGAGCAATTGAATACGACCAGCGTCTACAGCGATGTAGACGGAGTTGCGGAAACGGTAATGGTTAAACGCGGTGAGCTTTTTGCCGGAATGGGACAAATAAAAATTGTCAACACGAATCAGCTTAAAGTGGTTGCCATTGTTCCTGAGAATTATATCAGTAGGGTAAAGAAAGGCACTCAGGTTATGATTGAAATTCCGGAAGCTGGACAGTCATTCAGGTCTACCATAAATCTGGTTGGCCAGACGATAGAAAATACACAGAGAGGATTCATGATTGAGGCTTCATTGCCTGCATCGGGAATGCTAAAACCGAATCAGACGGTTGTTGTAAAGATTGCAGATTACTCCGCTTCGAATGCCATCGTGATCCCCGTTAACACCTTGCAAAGCGATGAACAGAATAAATATGTTTATGTCATGGAAAAAAAATCAGACGGCAAAAACATAGCTACCAGAAAAACGATTCAAATCGGTGAAATCTACGGAGATCAGGTTGAAGTGAAATCCGGTTTGACAGGGGGTGAGCAGCTGATTACCGCAGGCTACCAAAACCTATATGAAGGACAGGTAGTCAGCACCTCTTCAAACTAAACCACATCATTCACGCCAACGCTTTCAAATATGAAATTCGCAGAAGGATTTGTAGAAAAAATAAAAGAATTCAAACCAACGAGTTGGGCCATCGACAACCGAACATCGGTATACATCATTGCAATCATCATCTCGTGTTTTGGTTTGTATAAATTCAACACCTTACCCAAAGAGCAGTTCCCCGATATCGTAGTACCCACCATCAGTGTCACTACCGTATATGTGGGAAATTCACCCAAAGACATAGAGAACCTTGTAACAAGGCCCATTGAAAAACAATTGAAAGGAATCAGTGGAGCGAAAGTCAAAAAAATCACCAGTACCTCACAGACAGATTATAGTTTGATCATTGTCGAGTTTGATACTGATGTCAAAACCGAATTGGCGAAACAGAAAGTAAAAGACGCCATAGACAAAGCGCAATCAGATTTACCGACAAACCTCACCCAACAACCGAATGTGCAGGAATTCGCGTTCAGCGAAATGCCGATCATGTTCGTAAACGTCAGTGGTGATTACGACGGAATCAAACTAAAACAGTTTGCTGAAAAGTTGCAGGATCGCTTCGAAGAGCTTCCGGAGATTACCCGTGCAGAAATTGTAGGAGCGCCCGAAAGAGAAATTCAGGTGAATGTGGATCCCTATAAAATGCAAGCCGCACGTATCAGTTTTTATGATATTGAAAACGCGATTTCAAGAGAAAACAACGACATCTCCGGTGGTTTGATCGAAGTGGGCAACATGAAAAGAACCCTGAAAGTCAAAGGTCAATTCACCAGCGCTTTGGATTTGCAAAACATTGTTGTTCGCAGTAGCGCCCAAGGTTCTTCGGTTTATTTGAGAGATATAGCTCAGTTGAAAGACACCATAAAAACCAAAGAGAGTTATGCTCGATTGGATGGTAAAAACGTAATCACCATAAATATTGTAAAGCGTTCCGGCGAAAACCTGATCGCAGCAGCCGGAAAAGTGAAGGATATCGTGAGTGAGATGCGAGCCAGCGAGGAATTGCCACCCAGCTTGAAAGTCGTGATTACGGGTGACCAAAGTAAAACAACAGCCACTTCATTCAATGATCTGGTTAACACCATCATCATCGGTTTCGTTTTGGTATTGGTTGTGCTGATGTTTTTCATGGGTGTTACCAATGCGTTTTTTGTCGCGCTCAGTGTGCCGCTTAGTGTTTTTGTGGCATTCCTGTTTTTGCCCATCGCAGATTCTATCGTAGGTACATCGGTAACCCTGAACTTCATCGTGTTGTTCGCGTTACTTTTCGGATTGGGAATCATTGTGGATGATGCGATTGTGGTGATTGAAAACACACATCGTATATATGCCAATGGCAGAAATAAAATCATACGAAGTGCAAAAGAAGCCGCCGGTGAGGTTTTCATACCTGTGCTTGCAGGTACCGCAACCACGCTCGCGCCATTCTTTCCGTTATTGTTCTGGAAAGGAATCATCGGGAAGTTCATGATTTATTTACCCACGATGTTGATTCTCACTTTGGCAGCATCATTGATCGTGGCTTTCATCTTCAACCCAGTATTTGCGGTGAGCTTCATGAAGCCCGAAGGAAAAGAATTTGAAGAGAAGAAAAATCTGATATTTAAAAAATGGTGGTTCTGGACTTCCATCATCACCGCTTTGATCCTTCATCTTTTGGGATCTCATGGTTTTGCGAACTTCCTATTGTTCATGATGATTCTGGCCATACTTAACAGATACGTGTTTAACGATATCATTCATGTTTTCCAGACAAGATTGTTGCCGGGTCTCATGAATCGTTATGAAAAACTGTTGCGCTGGATCTTGGTTGGTACAAGGCCGGTTTGGGCAGTTGTCATGTTGTTTATTCTCTTTCCTCTTTCTGTCATTTTGTTGATGGCAAGAGGCAACAAGGCGACATTCTTCCCGAGTGGCGATCCTAACTTCATTTATGTTTATTTGAAAATGCCTCCAGGTACCAATGTTAAAACAACAGACAGTGTAACCCATATTTTGGAGAACAGGGTGATGAAGGTGTTGGAAAAAGAAAAACCCGGACAAGAGGGTTCTATTGTAGAGAGTGTTATCGCCAACGTTGCCAACAGTGCAAATAATCCAAGAGATAACAACAGAAGCGTTCAACCGAACCTCGGAAGAATACAAGTTTCATTTGTTGAATACGAAAGAAGAGAGGGAAAGGCGACAAAGCCATATCTGGATTCCATTCGTGCGGTCATGGGTGGAATTCCGGGAGCAAGTATCGAAGTAACGCAGGAAGATGCGGGTCCGCCTACCGACCCTCCGGTTAATATTGAAATCGTAGGAGATCGTTTTGAAGAGATAGCTTACATCGCTACCAAGCTCAATAATTTTTTAGATACCAATCATATCGAGGGCATAGAAAACCTGAAGCTTGATGTGGATCTCAGCAGTCCGGAAATCATTGTCAAAATCGATCGCGAAAAAGCGATGATGGAAGGATTGAGTACCGGACAGATTGGTATGGAAATCAGAACGGCTGTTTTCGGAAAAGAGGTAAGTAAACTCAAAGAGGGTGAGGATGAGTATAAGATACAATTACGCTACACCGATTTATTGAGAAACAACATTACAGATCTTATGAACATGCGGATCACTTTCATGGATATGAACACCATGAGAATTAAATCTGTTCCATTAAGTTCTGTCGCTACTGTTGACTATACCAATACATCCGGAGCGATTAAAAGAAAAAATGTAAAACGTACCATACAGCTCCAATCCAATGTGCTCGATCCTTCCATGACAGCAGGAATCAACCAGCAACTGGCAGATAAAATAGCCGAATTCAAGTCGATGAATACGTTGCCGGGAGATGTGATGATTCGTCAGACGGGACAGGGAGAACAGGAAAAAGAAACCAACGGATTTTTGGGAATGGCTCTCGCTGTCGCTTTGGGAATGATATTCTTGATTCTGGTTTTGCAGTTCAACTCATTGAGTAAACCATTTATCGTATTGACGGAAATCTTCTTCTCCATCATCGGTGTTTTGCTTGGATATGCCATCACAGGAATGACCATTGCGAGTATCATGTTGGGTGTTGGTGTGATTGGACTTGCAGGTATTGTTATCAAGAATGGTATTTTGTTGATTGAGTTTACGGATGAATTAAGAGGAAGAGGGATGAAAACCAGAGAAGCAGCTATCGTTGCAGGAAAGATCAGAATCATACCTGTATTGTTGACCGCTGTTGCTACGATACTCGGTCTGTTGCCACTGGCAGTCGGTTTCAACATCAACTTCGTTTCCTTGTTTCAGGAATTGAATCCGCACATTTTCCTTGGTGGCGACAGTGTCGTATTCTGGGGGCCACTGAGTTGGACCATCATTTTCGGACTTATTTTCTCTTTCTTCCTGACCTTGGTTATGGTGCCAAGCATGTATTTGATTTCTGAAAGATTAAGAAGACCGATGAATGCGTTCTATGGAACAAAATACGTGGCATTGTTAGGATTCGCCGGTCCTTTCTTCTTCATCTTTGTAGGAATCATGTATTTGGTAAGAAGAATACAGGGCAAGAAAGTGTGGAACGGAAAAATCAAGAAATAGTTTTAATCTATGTTTCATTATTCAATCCTGATTGCTTTTGGTAGTCGGGATTTTTTATTTTTTGATTTGCCTGATAATCATCTAACATTAAACGGTCCGGCTGATTGAAACCAACAAACACCTCAAAATAAATTATCTTTGCCTCATGTATAAAACAACCCTATTAAATGCGGTTCAAGCAGGTGCTGCGCAACTTCAGCATTTTTTTAATGGCAGCTTCAGCATTTCCACCAAAGAAGGCATCAATAACCTGGTTACGGAAGCCGACCATGCCGCAGAAAAAGCAATCATAGAAATCATCAAGGCAGACCATCCCGATCATTTTATCTTGAGTGAGGAAACGGGTGAAATAAAGACAGATTCGGAATTCAAATGGATTATCGACCCCATTGACGGCACGGTCAATTTTTCAAATGGAATTCCCCTTTGTTGTGTGAGTATCGGACTTGAAAAAGCAGGGAAAATGATTTTAGGTGCTGTTTACAATCCATTTATGAACGAGCTGTTTTTTGCCCAGGAAGGACACGGTGCCTATCTCAATGAGAAGCGCATACGAGTGAGCCAAAAAGACACCGTTATAAAAAGTTGTTTGGTCACAGGCTTTCCTTACACGTATCTCGATTCTCCGAATGGACCTCTGCAGGTTTTTGAAAAACTCATTCGTCAGGGTATTCCTGTACGCCGATTGGGGAGCGCAGCAATTGATTTATGTTGGGTAGCAGCAGGAAGGTTTGACGGATTTTATGAACACAGTCTGCAAGCCTGGGACAGCGCGGCAGGATTTTTGATGGTAGAAGAAGCCGGCGGAAAAGTGACCGACTATGAAGGAAATCACTATTCTCCGTATCAGCCTCATCTCCTTGCCACAAACGGAAAAATTCACGACGAGCTCCTGGCATATGTCCGAGGAGAAAAATAAACCAGAACACATTTATGGATCAAAGAACGGAAATCGCTTCGATGGGCGAGTTTGGACTCATCGAACACCTTACCCGCAATATTCAGTTTCAAAATGCTTCAACCCTGCTCGGGGTCGGAGATGATGGTGCCGTCATCGACCATTTGGGAAGACAAACAGTTGTAAGTACAGATTTGTTGATGGAGGGCATTCATTTTGATCTTTCATACACACCACTGAAACACCTTGGTTATAAATCTGTCGTTGTGAATCTCAGCGACATCTATGCCATGAATGCGAGGCCTACACAAATTTTGATGAGCATCGCTTTCAGCAATAGATTCAGCGTGGAGGCTCTGGATGAATTTTATGCAGGAGTGTATGCGGCTTGTGAAGCATACGATGTAGACCTCATCGGAGGAGATACCAGTTCCAGTCAAAAAGGATTTGTTATCAGTGTGACTGCCATTGGAGAAGTGGCACCGGATAAATACGTGAAGCGAAGCACAGCAAAGCCAAATGATCTCATTTGTGTGAGTGGTGAATTGGGTGCCGCATTTTTGGGACTCACTTTGCTTGAAAGAGAAAGAAAGATATTTGAGGAAACGGGTGCTCAGCCTGATCTGGAAGGACAAGCCCATATCGTGGGGAAGTTGCTGAAACCGGAAGCCAGAAAAGACATCATAGAATATTTGTCGGAAGCGGAAATCCTGCCCACGAGCATGATTGATCTGAGTGACGGATTAAGCAGTGATGTGCTTCATATATGCAAACAAAGTCAGACAGGTTGTGTCTTGTACGAAGAGAAATTCCCGTTTCATGACGACATGAAAAACTTCGCCTATAAACTACAACTGGATCCCACAGCATGTGCCTTGAGTGGAGGGGAAGATTACGAGTTGTTGTTTACCGTAGCTCAAGCCGACTATGAAAAAATCGCTTCAAATCCTGCCATCAGCATCATCGGCTATATGACGCCGGAGTCTGAAGGTAAAAACATCATAACAAGAGCGGGAAACAAACACGAGCTCATCGCCCAGGGTTGGAATCATGCAAAAAGCTGATTCAAGGATCCATTTCATTCAATATGGATACCAACAAGCTTAACAACGCATTGATTTTTTGTTTTCCTTCAACTGCACCTTCGATTTTTCTACATTCGAATGCAAATCGAAATGCCGGAAAACGCTCGGACTCCATGATGTTTTTGATACCTGAACCAACAGCCAAAAAACTTGGATTTCCCCAAAGGTCTGTTTGATAATAAATTTCATGCGTTGGTAATCCATCTCTAAAAATCATTACCACATAGCTTTTCAAATTGGCATTATCCCAAACATTATTTCCAGCCGATGTGATATAATGGATTGAATGAAATTCTTTTTTTCGGAAAAGAACAGGATCAAACATGTTTTCATGCCCTATGGAATAAAATTGTCCATATGAGTTAAATACTAAAAACAGAAAAAATACAACGCAAACGTGATGTTTCATTTTTATAAAACAATTTTAGGGTGAAAAAGGCAGAACGTGGTCGATGGAGATAATCATCATCTTGGCATTTATTTTATTTTGGTTCAGTTTGTTTTGCACCGAACCCCATAGTTTTTTATAATAACGCCCATACTGATAGGAATATAAAAACACAAATACGGGCTTATCGAAATACGCATTGCTAATCGGTTTGCCATCCTTTATTCTTTTTACTCCATAACTTGTCAATGGCTTGATGAATTTTGAATTACCTTTCTCAAAAACAGATTTGTTAAGAAGCTCAAGCAGTTCCTGATCGATTTCTCCGAAACAAGCATTGTTTGATGACTTTGACTTTGTGGGCAGTAAACAGCTATCGTTCAGCAAAACCCCCATAAAAACAAGTTGGCTGTCTTTAAATACCTGGTTCAGTAAAAATTCATAACGATGTTTTTCTTCTGTCATAAAAAAAACAGAATCAGGAAAAATTGATTTCGCTCCGCTATGCTCAACATATCTTTCGAATGTTTTCGGAGCATGCTTGGGTTGTATTCCATAAGATATGGTAGAATAAAGTTTGCAACCCGCATTGGTCAATATAGAAATGAACGCGACAAAAATGATGGATGGTTTCATAAAAAATAAAGGCAATACCTTACGGGGTATTGCCTGAAGAATCAGTTTAAACTTAGGGTTACCACATATTCGTTGTCTTTAATGGTAGTTCCATAAACACCACCTTTGGCATAGCGGACTTTACCACTTGGATATTGGAACGACAT
>JAURKN010000154.1 GCA_030831725.1 Ferruginibacter sp. | reverse complement strand
ATCGTATTGATGGATTTGAGCCATCTCAATATATGGTACCCCTTTGAAAGTATGGTCAAGACAGCCCACTACGGAGCCGTCTTTCAAATCAACATTTGCACTAGCCCTACCTTCTATGCTTAAAATTTCAGGTCGGATGATGTTTTTGTAGAAGTCTGTATCTCTTGTTACAATGGTGTCAGGCACCTTGTATCGAATTAGCGGGAAATGATTATTTATCAAGCCTGTTGTGATTACATGGTCTTTTTGAAACTCTGAGATGCCATACAATGCACCGGGATGATATTTGCCTTCCTCATCATTTGCCAATAAGATGGTTCTTTCTGCAGTACCATACCAGTCATACAGTTTTGTTTGTAAAAAATCTTCTGCTTTTTTTCGTTGCCAGGAATATAAAGTTTCTGATGAGGTGAAACTCAATGGAATTTTCAATTCCAGATTTTTCTTTTCAAGTTCCATGCAGAGTTTGTGCAAATAGCTCGGGAAGGCCTCAACCGCTTTAGGTGCAAAATCTTTAATTAGTTTGTAGTACATATCAATCGTAGAAGCGTTGATATTCGGACTTGAGATGTATAAAATGTTTGCCGGCTTGAAATATTCGTAATCGACTGATTTTCCCAGCATGCCTCTTATGGAAAGCAACGGTTCTCCTAATTTCCATCCTTTTTGACCACGGTAATGTCTGATATAGGCTTGCTCTCTGGCTATATCATCATAGGTGCGATATAAAGTAAGAGGTGTTCCTGTAGTACCGCTTGTGTATCCTTTCACTTTTAATGTAGACCAGCCGATAAAATTATCATCGATATTGTCTTTCAACATTTCTCTGTCAACGATTGGAAGTTTGGTTATGTCATCCAAATGTTTGATGTCGTTGGGGCCTATTCCTGATTTGAAGTATAGATTTCTGTAAAATGCAGAGTGTTTGATCGCATGACGGAATAATTGCAAAAAACGCTTTTCATAGGCATGCAGAAGGGCATCATCGTTTAAGCTATTCAACTTATCGATACGTCTGATTTCGTTTGAGGTAATCAGGTTATTCTTGCCAAAATAAGTAAGCCATTGTTTCATATTGGGGGTACGAAAGATTCAGATAGCCTTGATTGTTAATCTTTTATGTTTCTTTATCGGTTCAATTTTTTTTGTATGAATAGTTTGATTTGAATGAATGGATTAAAAGTTTTTTTAAGACAATCCACGACAATAACGCTATCGGAGTGGTTTATGGTATGTAATCCATATTTATTTTTTTGATGTATATCCGCTTTTAATTCAACAAAAGGGGTTTCAACATATGTTTTAGTTGTCAATGTTTGAATCTTATACAAGGTTACCGATTTGCCGTAGTATTCTTTGCAATTTTGGGCAGGACGAAATAAATCGTCTCCTTTTTTGAATATTTTACCGGCAGGTCTTGAACCATCATCATCTTTTTTCACTGGATTCATTTCATGTGATTGATAAGGGCCTCTCCAGTCAGCTGCATGGTAAATGAAAAGTTCGCTGTTACTATATGGGCCTTTTTTTGTGGCAAAAAGCCACCATTTCCCTTCATGAAAAATAAGTGTGGAATCCAATAGTGGATTTTCTGAGATCAAAGTGATGGGTTCTCCGAGCGACATCTTATTCGGGTTGTAGGGATAAGCAAACACGCCATTTGCCATAGCAGACTCCGGGATGATGAATATTTCGTCGTTTTCCTCCAGAATGAAAGGGTATGAAAGATGTTTGCCTGTATCCAAAATGATTTTTTCTTCCTGCAAAACCAGGTCTTTGTTGAACCTGTACGATATCAACTTTCCATAATTCGGCTGTTGTATGTGCTCAGCCAACACATGAATTTCTCCGGAAGGGAGTTCCAATACGAAGGGGTCTGCCACAAAAACCTCAGGGTTAGGGATGTCAATCCATTTGAAATAGAGTGATGCTAACTGATTGTTCAGTATATCATCCAATTTTCCCTTAGCTATGCCAATGGTCCATTGCTTGACAAAAAATTTGTCTGTCATCATCACGTTGGTGAATCGGTTTATTGATATCTTCTATCCAAAAATTTGGACAAATTTCTTAAGAAATAATAGGGCAGTGAGTCAAAATTGACATCCTTTTGCTTTAAACCTCCAAAAGAGGCTTTGAATTCATTGATGCCAAGAAGTCCTTTATCTGTTGTTCCCTCAGCAATTCCGCCAAAATCATATCGGGTAAAACCTTGTTCTTTGAAATAGAACATCGATTTGGCCATTAAAAATTTACCTGAAATACCAACCTTTTTTTTTGTGGATGCGTCTTCGCTTCTCACATTGGCACTCAAAAAACTTCTCACAATACCTATTTCTTGGTCGTAAAGGTAAAGCTTCGCATTAAGAATTACTCCATTATATTTAGAAATCGTAATCTGATATTGGTCAGTGCTAAGCGCATCCTTCATTTTTTTATTGATCTGATAGATGCTTTTTTTACCTGCGAATTCATTGTAGAAGTCTACGAAAAAATCAAGATCCTTATTGGTTATGAATTCTACACCATCCGCTTCCGCTTTTTTTATTTCCTTTTTTACTGAGCTGCTGAATTTTTCTTCAAGTTCATCTATGTTGGATGTCAAATCGGAGATGAGGGTATAAGAATCTCTTCGTATACAAAAACGAAGAGATTCGTTTTTGTGATCTTGTACAAAGCTGTAAGTGTTAAGTTGGAAAAGGTTTTTCCAACCGGGAAGGGTTCGAAACCAAGTATCTGTCAACTTAAACAGATAAAATTTCTTTTTGAATGATACCATGTATTATATTGAAGTTAGAATTTTGTTATAGAAATCAAGGGTTGATTTTGCTACATGCTGACAATGAAATTTTTGATATGCCTCATTTCTTGCTTCTTTGGATATTTCGGTAATCAAGTTTTGATTGTTATGAAGCATCATCAATGTATCTATCGCTTTCTCGGGTTCACTTAATTTGAAGAGGAAGCCAGATTTGCCATCTTCGAACATTTCTGGAATCCCACCGACAGCGGATGCAAGAACCACTTTTCCTGCGGCCATGGCTTCGGCTATAGCCATAGGCAATGACTCATGCTTCGATGAAACGATCAGAATGTCTGACTTATTCAATTGTTCTAAAACCTGCTTCTGATTTACCCAGCCATGAAAATAAATTTGTTTTTCCAGGTTGTTTTTTTTGATAAATTCTCTGATTTCCCATTCATATTCAGCATTGCTGAAACCGCCCATCACATCAAGATGATATGTTTTTCCTTTGGTATTTAGTGTATGAATCAAACCCAAGGTAAAAACCAGGTTTTTGTTGTTGTCTATGATTCCGAGGTATAGTAGTTTATTTTCTGTTCCTGTTTTCAAGGGAATTTCAAAAAATATGTTTTGAATCGCATTGTGAATGATCGCTGTATTTTCATTTCGCAGTTTTTTTGATATCTTTTTTGAAAATGTTGATAAATGAATGATATTTCTTGGCGTCAAAATGGGGTGAAGCCAACCATTGATGAGCCAGGTTATTTTATCTTTGATTTTTGTCTTTCTCTTGGCTTCTTCCAATGCAAAGCCATGAATCGTTATTAATGTTTTTTGTAGCGGAAATTCCCTCGGTTTGACGAGAAAAAATGAATTGCCCTCTTCAAAATGAATAAAGTCAGGATTGAAATCAAGTATTTGTTTCCTCATTAATTTAGGTCCGTTCATCCAGTAGTTGATCATGTGAAACCCATATTTTCCTTCTGGAACATAATGTATGTTTATGTTATCTGAAAATGGAAAAGAAACTTCTTCAGTAACTTCTTTAGAAAAAGAGACTACACGGATTTCCACTTCCATTTTTGAAAAACCAGACAACAAGTTGACAAGAGCCGAATGAACGCCTCCTTTTATACTGTCGAGTTTGACGGGCAACTGGGTTATGGGAATAAGTATGCGCATATTTCCTTTTTTCATTAACGATGTATCTCAAAAACAGGATTAAAAAATGTTTGAGTCTTGATTTCTAATTTTTGGTATAAAATTGGGCAATATTTTTTCTTTTCATAAACAAAATAAAAGCCAGTGTCGACCATGTTAAAATGAATATGGTATATTTTCCAAACTGATCTGATGAAAATTTGAAATAAAGAACAGACATAAAACTAAGTAAATAAAAAGAAGCAACGTGTTTGATGGTTGTCACTTTTTTCTTTATCAAGATGTAGTCTTGAATTGCATGAAAAAATAAAAATGAACTGAATAAACCCATATTTACAACAGTCAAACTTTTATATTGACTCAGGCCGATGACACAAATCAAAATGTTTACAACCAGACTCAGTATGTTACAAATCATATCGATTTTTTCCAATTTCAATGTTAGAACCACATTGGCTTGTAAAAAAAGAGTCGGGAAAATAAGAATAGTCAAAAACATTTCATTCACATACATAGAAATGTTCTGGTACTTGTCCCCAAATAGAAAAGGTATAATGTCCTCAGAGAATGTGAATATGAACGTGAAAGTTAAAAATCCGAAAATTGTATAAGGGAAGAAAATTTTGTGATATAATTTTTTTAAATTCTCGAATCCGGATTGATTTGCTTTGATTAACATCGGATAAACAGTGGTGGAAACCACAACGGGTAGGAGATAAGCAAGTGAAAATAGTTTGTATGAAATCTCATATACAGCAACATCGTAAATGGTAAGCCATTTTGAAACCAAAATATTCCCGATTCTCCAGTTGATTATGGATATACTGCCAATGATAATAAAAGGCCAGTTTTTAAGAATTACATCTTTAATTTCTGACCAGGGAACGTTTGCCTTTGCTATTTTAGAGAGTTGAATTTCGGACGAGCTTCCCATTTTAATGAATAAGTTCAGCGTAACCAATCTCAGAACAATCAAAATCGAGCTAAGAAGAATGATATTCATTTCCCAAGCGAGCAAGAATAAAGAAATTCCGCATTTCAATGCAGCTTCGATTGTCAGTATTTTAAATGTCTTCCGCTGCTCCTGATTCGCAATGTTCAATGATTTTACAGCATTTATGATGTTGTCAAAAATGATATTTATGCCCAGTATCAGTGAGATATTGCGAATTAAAATGTCGTCATATAACAAGAATGATATTATGACATTCAGAAAGTAAAAAAAGAAGCCGATTAGGCCTTGTATTTTTAAAAATGATTGAGTTATTTTTTCTTTGTTTTCGCTATTAATAAGTTCCCTGACAAACCAATGCCCTAGTCCAAGAGAAGAAAATCCCATGACAAAAGAATAAATCGTATTTGCTATAACATACTTTCCAAATTCATTCTCTGTGTATACTCTTGCGATTATGATAAAAAAAATACTGAATAAAAGATTTTGTAAAATATTAGATACGAGCCCCCATGCGCTGTTTTTGAACCAATCGAATTTTGTTATCACCGCAATTTTTTTCAGCATTATATTGTTAATTGTAAAAAATATCTAATCTGTTGTTTCTTCCTCAATCTTTGTCTCAGTTTGTTTGAGACGATAGGATATCATAATTGCGAATATCATGAGTACCCAAATTTTCATTCTGACATCACCGAGTGAATCCGTAGAATAAAATCCGACAATCCAACAGAGTATTGCGGATATAAACAAAATATGATTTATATCTCGAAATTCAAAAAATGTGATTAGGGATTTGATCAAAGGGAAAAGGATCAACAACATGATACATAAAAATCCTATTCCTCCTGTTTCTGTTAAATAGAGAAGATAGCCACTTTCAGGGTGGTCAAAAGCTACTAATTCGTTATTGATCACCCAGGTTTGTTCAGGATAATGTATGAAAACATATTCTCCATAATTGCCCAAGCCGACTCCAAAAAACGGATTTTCAATGAACATTTGAATTGCCTGAAACCAAATTTGGGCTCTGAAATCATATGTATCTTGTAAATCTGTACCACGATTGAAAATGGCAAGTTTATCTTGAAATAAGTAAATGACTATTCCTGCAACAATAGTAAATCCAAAAATGTAAACCTTATATTTTGGATTGCTGAATAGTATAAAAAGAAAAAATCCCAAACACCATCCCATCAAACCGGCCCGGCCACCTGCAGCAAAAATACCAATCAAGCATAGGCCAAATAATAGCCAATTGATTTTTTTTATTTTTTCTTCTGAGTTGAAACGTAACAACAGCAGAAAACTGGAAGCACCGAGGAATTGTGCGAATTGTTGAGGGTCTGAAAAAATGCCTGGGTATCTGATACCATTTGCAATCGTAACATTAGGGTTCAGTGTTTTTACCAGACTTACAGAAAGGCCTATTGCCATTTGCAGTCCGAGAAAAAGAATACAAAACATGACCAGCAGTGGAAGTCTCTTTTGCCACAATTCAAAAAAGTCATTGTCGTTATATGCCGTGCTAATTAAAAGCATACAAAAAATGAAAACAATAAAGAATCGAATCAGTCTGAACCAATTTTCGTTCTCGATATTGAAATTGGATAGGAGATATCCTGCTATAATGGATAAAAAAAGAACAAGAACCACAATGTTATAAATGCTGAGTTCTGTCCGATTTACCTTGTCTGATTTTGCGAATGCAATCAGATGTGTAAGCGTTACAATATCAAATACGGTGAAATCGCTGAAAATGATGATGTGTAGAAATGGGAATGAGAAAAGAATGAAAAATAAGTAGACTCTGTTTTTGGGTCCTTTTAAAAATAGCATACTAGCCAAATAAGCCAATATGGCCAGGAAACCGATCATTTTTAAAAAGGAAAAACCCATATTATGCGGATTTTTTATTTTTTCGAGAAAACCAAATTCCGGTCATGCGACAAAAATTTTCCATTAATGTCACATTTTCCAGAACATCGAATCTGGGAATTTCAAAAGGATGTTTCAAACTCTCTTGTGTAACATATTCAGGAACGGTGTTGAATGCGATTGTGTATCCGTTCTCCTTTAAAATTTGTTTTTCTCTCTCACCATACATGCCATTGGGATAGGCAAAACTTGTCACAGGCTTATTGATCCATGATTCCAGCTTTTGTTTTGAGTTGGAAATTTCGAAAGATGATTGTTCATGTTGACATTGGGTAAGTATGGGATGTGTGACTGTGTGACTCCCGATGCTTACAAATCTTCCATTGGATATTAATTTCACTTCGTCGACTGTTAATGCCTCTTGTTTTGGCATTAATTCTTTTTCTATAGGTTCAACAATGCTGATTTTTTCAACATTGGGTATTTTCTTCAACTCCCCAACTGTGTGTTTTGTAAGTTTTTTTTTATTACCCTCTTCAATAACCGACCACCAAAACCTTTTTTCTTTTTCTACGGGTTCGGTTGATATAAATATAGTTACAGGAATACCCATTCTTTCGGCAACCTCAGCTATATTTTCTTTGTTTTCTTTCCAGCCATCGTCAACGGTGAGTATGACAGAAAAGGGTGGAATTGGTTTGTTTTCT
>JAURKN010000153.1 GCA_030831725.1 Ferruginibacter sp. | reverse complement strand
TATTTATTGTATTATGAAGAAAAAAAATCATCTTTAGTTGTCAATTTATTATCCAAAAACATGCCAAAGAAATGAACCTACCCCAGGTAAGCATTACAAATGCGATGCAATAAACAAAATCAGACTATGGGGTTGAAATGATTTTGAATCAGGCTGGTATGATGTTTTTCAATTCGGCACGCAAAGAAACAAAAACCCGAGTGCCTACCCAAATTAGGTAGACTTATTTTTTCAACAATTTGCGATTTTTAACAATTAATAACAATTGAAAATCATCAGATTGTAAAAAGAATGATTGAGTTTTCAATTTCTGATTTGCCCTAAAATTCTCATCGTGTTGTTTTATTAAAAAGTTAAGAATCCCATTTCGTGTTTCATCTGCATCTATTATCGTAATATTGCGATTAATATGGGAGCGTCAAAAACAAATGCCTTTTCTGTCGAAGATATTGAGGTGTCAGCTTATCTGAAAGCCTTAGGGCATCCTGCCAGGATTGCCATTCTTAATCTGCTGATTAAAAAACAAGCTTGCATCTGCGGCGATATTGTTGATGAGATATCCTTGGCCCAGTCCACCATTTCACAACATCTTAAGGCGTTGAAAGCGGTAAATCTGATCAAGGGCGACATAGACGGCGTTTCTGTATGCTATTGCATCAATGAATCGGAATGGAGAAAGGCGCAGATAATGATTCAGGATTTTTTAGAAAAGGCCAAGTTTCCGAAAGAGAAATGTTGTTGATAGAAATTAAAAAAATAAAAAAACAGATCATATGAACATCAAGGAAATCGTAAAACAGAAATACGGAGAGATCGCATTGCAGGATAAATCGGTGAACATGTCGTCCTGTTGCGGAGCAGGCAATTGCTCCACTGAGGTATATAATATCATGTCGGATGATTACGGACAATTAAAGGGTTACAATCCGGATGCGGACCTTGGTTTAGGTTGTGGGCTTCCTACTCAATTCGCCGGCATAGAAAAAGGAAATGTGGTGATTGATTTGGGAAGTGGTGCGGGTAATGATTGTTTTGTAGCCCGACATGAAACTGGCGAGACAGGAAAGGTGATTGGAATCGATTTTACTCCAGCCATGATAGAGAAAGCCCGCATTAATGCAGAGAAGTTGGAATTCAATAATGTAGAATTCCGATTGGGGGATATTGAGCAAATGCCGGTAAGCGCAAACACGGCAGATGTTATTGTCAGCAATTGTGTGCTCAACTTGGTTCCGAATAAAGATGCGGTATTCAAAGACATTGTAAGGGTTTTGAAACCTGGTGGACATTTCTGCATATCTGATGTGGTTCTCTCAGGTACTTTGCCAAAGGCTTTACAAAAAGATGCTGAAATGTATGCAGGATGTGTTTCGGGTGCAATTCAAAAAGAGGTGTATCTTGAATTGATTGCTTCGAATGGCTTTCAGGACATCAAGATTCACAAAGAAAAATCCATTTACATTCCTGATGATATTTTATGTAAATATTTATCTCAAGATGAAATTGATGCTTTCCGCTCCGGAATAACAGGTATTTTTTCCATAACTGTCTCAGCAAAAAAACCAGTTGTTTCAAACACTTGCATGCCAGGTTCTGGTTGCTGCTAAATGATATCCATCATGACAAATCAACATTGCGCACCTACGCATGAAAGAAAAAAATTAGGATTCCTCGACAGGTATCTGACCCTGTGGATCTTTCTCGCCATGATTGTCGGTATTTCCATCGGTCATTTTATGCCGGGTACCGGTGAATACATACAGACTTTTTCTTCCGGTACCACCAATATTCCGCTGGCAATCGGACTCATTCTGATGATGTATCCTCCATTCACCAAAGTGAGATATGATAAAATGAAGGAGGTTTTCCAAAATACAAAAGTGCTTGGTGTCTCACTCTTTTTAAATTGGGTTATCGGTCCGGTTTTGATGTTCATTCTGGCGTTGATTTTTCTGGGTGATCAGCCGGAATATAGAACTGGATTGATTCTGATCGGTCTTGCAAGATGTATAGCCATGGTCATCGTATGGAATGAGTTGGCTGACGGCAGTCGGGAATATGCGGCAGGGTTGGTGGCACTAAACAGTATTTTTCAAGTGTTGTTGTACAGCGTTTATGCTTATATGTTTGTTTCGGTCATTCCGGCCTGTTTGGGTTACGAAAGCGAGGACATCAACATATCAATCGGTGAAATTGCAAAAACAGTCGGTATATATCTTGGATTGCCTTTTTTAGCAGGTTTTATCTCAAGATATACCTTAATACGGATAAAAGGGGAAGAATGGTTTAATCAAAAATTCATTCCTTTTGTTTCACCCATCACTTTGATTTCCTTGCTGTTCACGATTGTGTTGATGTTCAGTCTGAAAGGGAATTTGATTCTGCAGATTCCGATGGATGTCTTGCGAATCGCATTACCATTGGTGGTTTATTTTGCCATCATGTTTGTGGTGAGTTTTTCAATCGGAAAAAAAATGGGTGCCGATTATTCCACCAACGCATCCATCGCATTTACAGCGGCAGGCAACAATTTCGAACTGGCCATCGCTGTAGCCATCGGCATTTATGGCATCAACAGCGGACAAGCATTTGCAGGTGTGATTGGTCCTTTGGTCGAAGTTCCCTCTTTGATCTTATTGGTCAATTTGGCTTTCAGTTTCAGAGACAAATGGTATTCATCAAAATAATATAGTGATTCATGAGAATAGCGATCTTTTCCGACATACATGCCAATCTACCGGCATTGCAGGCTTTTTTTCAGGATTTGGAAACACAAAAGCCTGATGTGATTTATTGTTTGGGCGATTTGGTTGGTTATAACATATGGCCCAACGAAGTGGTACGTGAAATTCAAAAGCGAGGGATTCCTACGATAGCGGGCAATTACGACCAGGGTATAGGTTTGCATATCGATGAATGTGGCTGTGCTTACAAAACAGAAGAAGATAAAGCCATGGGTAAAATCTCCATCTCTTACACCAATGAAATCGTTGGTGCGGAGGAAAGAAAATACCTCAGAAACCTACCATCACAAATCAGCGTTGAATTCGTTTTGAATGAACATAAATTTAGTTTGTTGCTGGTGCATGGCAGCCCGAGAAAAATCAACGAATACCTTTTTGAAGACCGGGAGGAAAGCAGCATGATCCGAATCATGGAGCAATCCAATGCCGACATTCTTTGTTTCGGTCATACACATAAACCATATCATCGCATCCTCCAAACAGAAAATGAATCAGGTGTCAGATACAGACATGCCATCAACACCGGATCAGTTGGAAAGCCTAAAGACGGCGACAACAGAGGAGGATACGTAATTATAGAACTCGACGAGCATTCTTCGGTCTATCAAAAAGAGTCAATCTCCGTAGCCTTCATCCGTTTCGAATACGACGTTGAATCAGCCGCAAAAGCCGTTGAAAACAGTCCATTGCCTGATGCATATGCCGATATGCTCAGAAAGGCATATTAAAAAACGAACCTTTTTCTGTTAATCTTGTTTGTTGAGTATTTGCTTGCGGAAGTGAAGTCCCCATGTTAAAAGTTCATCCAGCATTTTTTTCATGGATCTTCCCAAAGCGGTCAGTTCATATTCAACCATCACCGGCTTGCTATCATACACATGGCGCTGAATGATCTGGTTTTCCTCCAGTATCCTCAGTTCCTGCGATAACATTTTGGGTGAGATGTCGCTGATTTCCCGTTTGATCTCTCCGAAGCGTTTGTTGCCGAACGTGAGTGATATGATGATGGGAACACGCCACTTGCCCTGAATTACTTCGAGCGCGTCTCTGGAAGCTTTCAGCCTAAGCTGGCAGGTTTCAGTTTTGAGGGATTTGGTTTGATCTTTGACCATATGATTACTTTTAGGCAACTAGTCACCTTTTGGTAACAGGTAACTTTTAGAAATCAAAATTAAATACATTTGTACATCAAAAAAACAAAAAAATGAAAAAGACAATGCTTCGTTTATTCGCCGTTCCGATGATGGTTGCCGGAATGCTCGTAACCTTTTCTTCCTTTTCTTCAATCGAAAAAGGAAAAGACAAATCTCAAAAAGACCAGCCTAAAACCTGGAAGGTGGATAAGATGCACTCCAATCTGAATTTTTCAGTGACGCATCTTGTGATTTCAGAAGTAGATGGAAGCTTCAAAGTATATGACGGCAGCATCAGCAGTACTTCGGATGATTTTAACAACGCATCTATCGAATTCAGTGTGGATGTGAATAGCATCAATACCGATAATTCCATGAGAGATGAGCATTTGAAAGGAGATGATTTTTTCAATGCTGCCACTTATCCTAAAATGACTTTCAAAAGCACCTCTTTCAAAAAAGTGTCAGGAAACAAATACGTACTAACAGGTGACCTTACTGTTCGTAATGTTACCAAGAAAGCGAGTTTTGATGTGGTTTACGGTGGAACCGCAAAAGACGGATACGGCAATACCAAAGCCGGTTTCAAAGCGACAGGAAGTATCAATCGTTTTGACTATGGTTTAAAGTGGAACGCATTGACTGAGGCTGGTGGTGCTACAGTAGGTGCCGATGTGGCTTTGAATTTCAAGCTTGAATTTGCGATGAACAAATAATTCATCTGATATATTTGATACAGAGCTCGGATTATTCCGGGCTTTGTTTTTTTTATACCAGTTTGTTGATGATGCATGATTCTACCGTTGCGGCAACAGCTTCTTTTACTGAACGCGGTTTGAATCCCAATTCTGTTTTCGCTTTTTCGTTGGATATGTTCGCCATGAATCCAAGTTCTGGCAAGATCATTTTTGCAGATTTTTCAAAAATGGCATACAGCGTCACAAACCAGTTCGGCATTTCAAACGTCTTTACTTTTTTGGTATTTTGAGCGTCTGACTCAAGAACGAAACGCGCCAGATCCTTAAACCATACAGAGGAAGATACAGCTGCATATCTTTGTCCGACTGACTTTGGATTTTCCAATGCCAGATAATGCAGTTCTACCACATCTCTCACATCAATCGTAGGGAAGCCCAGTTTGGGAACACCTGGATATTCTCCCTTGATCATTCTCAAAATTACGGTAGCGCTGGTGCCGGGATCTTTTCCGAGAATGGGTCCTAATACAAATCCCGGGTTGATGGTGGTCACATTCAGTTGAGGATGGCTTTTCGCATAGTTCCAGACGTCGCGTTCAGCGAGTGTTTTGCTTTTTGAATATGGCGATGCCATTTTACTTTCCGGATTAGTCCAGTCTGCTTCGTTGAAATCGGTTTTGTTTTTATCATTGCCGTATACTATGGCAACGATGGAAGAGGTTTGAATGATTCGATTCACATTGTTCTTCAGGGCCGCCTCAAAAACATGCTTCACTCCGTTTCTGGCTGGAAGAATCAGTTCATCTTCATGCTTTGGTATTTCCAATATAAAAGGTGATGCGACATGCATGACCGCATCGCAATCTCTGACTGCTTCATCCCAACCATCCTTCACCAAAAGGTCGGCATATCTGAATTCGAGTTTTTCCAAACTTGATTCATCCAGATATTGAGATAACATACTACGGGTTTCTGCGGCTTTTTCTTCGGAGCGAACGGTTCCAACAATCTGGTATCCTTTCTGAAGTCCGTACAGTGCCATATGTGATCCCAAAAATCCTGACACACCGGTGATGCAAATTTTTTTCATTTTGTTTTATTGAATGCGCTTACCTTTTGGAGAGCTAAGATTAAGATGTATGAATGTTTTACAAAGGTAGGCGTTGTGAACGCAGTATCGATTAAACTCAGATGGATTCAGCCAGGAATCTGATTTTTTCTGCAACCAGTGGTTTTGGCATATATGTTTTCACGTGTGGGTGAGATTCAATCTTGTCGAAGTCTTTTGGATGATCTGTAGCAGATACCATCACTATGGTTTGATGTTTGACAAATTCCGGATTCAATTTTTCAAATTCAGATAATACCTCCCAACCATCCACAGCTGGCATGTTTATGTCTAAAAAAACAATTCCTCTTAGTTCTGGTGAGTTTTTCGACAATTTTTTCAACATATCAATTCCTTCCATGCCATTTCTCGCAATGATGATTTGATCTGTGATATTGGCTTCTTCAGCCATAACGGAGTGATAGAAGCGGGTTGCCTCGTCATCGTCTATCAGTAGTATATAGTCTGTGATCTGTTTCAACATGTCGCTCTCATAGTGCTGTTCAAAAATAGTCAATTAAGACAGTAAGCTCAAATAGAAGTCTAATTTCTTTATCAGTCTACGTATTTACACGTAAGTATTGAAATAAAATCCTTAGAGCTTTCCGAATCAAATACGTATGGGATAATTTGCAACTCCTCAACAAAAAAACAAACATATGCTACAATTTTTTTCATCTAGCGCAAGAGTGATCAATACGAAGCGCGCAGTCATTGAATGTATGGAGATCGCAATGGGTCAAAACCATGCAGATGCCGATCTAATTGTTTTTCATGCTTCTATAGGACATGATTTTAAAGAGATGATGGCACAAGCACACGAGATGGCTCCCAACGCTATTTTGGTTGCGGCATCTTGCTGCGGTGTGGTTGGAAGAGAAGGGGTGAGTGAATCCATGAAGGATATGGCGCTTATGGCTATAAAAGGTAAAGAGTTCGCTGTTTCACATACCAATGACATTTATGGTCATAATTCATATGAAAAAACCCTGCAGATGGCCAATGAATTAAAACAGAAGGCGCCGGGGATCAATATGATTTATACTCTTGCTTCCGGAATAGACATCGATAACAATGCCACCATCAAGGCCATAGAAGAGGTATTTGGTGCTGATGTGACCATATTTGGCGCAACTTCTTCCGACAATATGAAAGGGGTAGTGAGCTATCAGGCATACAATCAGGAAGTGTATGAACATGGAGCTTATCTGATCGGATTCTCAGATCCTACTTTAAAAGTGGACACACAGGCAACCCATGGATTTGTTGCTGTAGGCGACCCGCTGATTGTTACCAAAAGCAGAGGACATATCATCGAAGAATTCAATGGCAATCCGGCTTGGCAGGAATACACCAAAAGAATGGGATTGCCTGAAAGCGCAACCTGTGGTGATTCCATACCCATCGGCGCTTTGGGTGAAAAACTCAGTCCGGAATTGGCAGCCGAATATGGCAATTCACATATTTTAAGAGTGGTTACAAAACATGAGGGCAATGATATGCACTATGCCACGGATATCGCAGTAGGAACTGAGCTTTGGTTGACAACAAGAGACGAGAATCTTATTTTCGATGAGATGGACAGAATGGTAACGGTTATGCGTGATAGAATGAAGGGTGCGGAGACGGTTGCCGTATTCCATGCCGACTGTTTGGCGAGAGGAAGATTTTTATTCAATAGAATCATCAAAGATGAATTGGTGAGCAAAATGCAAAATCCATTTTACATAAACGGGGAGTGTCCGCCTTGGCTTGGCATGTACGGCTTTGGTGAATTCGCTCGTTTGGGAGGAATAAACACGTATCATAATTATACCACAGCACTTTATGTGATTTACAGGTGATTCTAGAGATTCAAAAGTGCCCCATAATTTACCATATGATGAATTGATTGAGCGGTATAAAGATCTTCAGCTCCGAGTGACACGATTTTCTTCAATCGAACAGGAGCTGATCAATACCAGAGACAGGCTCGATCAGGAATTGTTGCTGTATAAAAGATTACAGCATTACAGCAGTTTATCACTCAAAATCAAACATGAGGATGAACTTTTGACGATGATCGGAGAGGCGTTGGTAGATATTCTCGAAATTGAAGCATCGGTTGTACTGTACAAACCAACTTCTGAATCAGAACAATCCAAATTCATTACTGAAGGAATAAAAATGGAATGTTCTGG
>JAURKN010000152.1 GCA_030831725.1 Ferruginibacter sp. | reverse complement strand
TATCTTTTTTTTGATCCCTGGTTCTCTTTGGCAAAAAAGAAAGTCGGTGAAACGGAATATGGAATCGGTTGGCTTCCTTTGGGAGGCTATGTGAAAATAGCTGGCATGGTAGATGAGAGCATGGACAAAGAACAACTAAAACAACCTGCTCAACCCTGGGAATTCAGATCAAAACCTGCCTGGCAAAGATTGATCATCATGGTAGGAGGTGTTACAGTAAACATCATTCTGGCTTTTATCATCTATTCCATGATTCTCATGGTTTGGGGAGAGAAAAACATCAAATCAGATTCGCTGAAATATGGTATTTCATTCAATGATCCACTGTTCAAAGAACTGGGTTTTGAAAACGGCGACAAAATTATAGCTGTTGATGGAAAGCCGGTTCCAGAATTTACGGATGTTCTCAAAAAGCTGCTGGTAGCAGACAAAGGAGCGACCATCATTCGCAATGGAGAAAGAAAAGAGCTTACGCTTCCTGTAGACCTTATCGGTAAATTGGTAGAAAAAAGAAAAAAATCTGAAAAACCGATTCTTACTCCAAGAGTTCCTGTTATTGTTATGGACATTGATCCTGCAATGCCTGCCTACACATCAGGATTAAGAAAAGGGGATAAAATCATTTCTATCAATGATAAGCCCGCTTTTTTCAGGGATGAGTTTGAAAAAATAATGGAGGAAAAGAAAAAAGGATCCACTATCTCATTGGTGGTTGAGCGCAACGATAGTTTGGTGAGATTCTTTACTTCTGTATATGATGATGCCAGAATCGGATTTCAATCTCCTTCGACTCCTGAACAATTGGATAGCCTGGGTGTCTACGATTACACCGTCCGTAAATACGGATTTTTCGAATCAATTCCTGCAGGTATCAAGCGCTCAGGAGCTGAATTAGGGTTTTACATTGACCAGTTCAAAAAGATACTTTCTCCCGAAACAGGCGCATATAAAGGGGTAGGTGGGTTCAAATCCATGGGATCCGTTTTTTCAGGGAATGGCTGGGATTGGGAACATTTCTGGACAATTACCGCCTTCTTCTCGATTGTACTTGCTTTCATGAATTTGCTTCCTATACCTGCATTGGACGGGGGACATGTATTGTTCACCTTAATAGAAATGATCACGGGCAGAAAACCCAATGACAAATTTCTGGAGTATGCACAAATTGTCGGCATGGTTCTTTTGCTGGGTTTGATGTTATATGCGAACGGAAATGATTGGTTCGGCTGGGGGAAATAACGTCCAACCATAAACGATAAACCAGTTTGGAAGTAATCTATTTTACTTCTATCAAATTAGTAATATAAATATTGTCAAGTCCGCTGAACATATTTGTAAGTTCCATTCGTCTGACTTTTCAGGAACTCAGGGTCAATAAACTCAGAACAACACTGAGTCTGACCGGCGTGGCGTTTGGTATTTTTTGTATTATCGGTGTGTTGACCACGGTGGGTAGCCTGGAAAAAAATATCCAGAACGAAGTGAAAAGTTTGGGGAGCAATACCATTTATATCGATAAATGGGATTATAGTGGTGGGCCAGACAGGCCTATGTGGAAATACAGGGCACGTCCTGTGATGAAACAGGAAGAAGCTGAACAAATCAGACAAAGATCTGAACTTACGGATGCTGTCACTTTTCTATTGCAGACCGTTTCCAACATTACACATAAGGATGATGTGATTGAAAACGCGACGGTTTATTGCATCAACGAATCACAAATTGAAATTCAACCAATCGAATTCGAATATGGAAGGTATATATCCAGTTCGGAGTTTAAAAATGGCACGAACGTTTGTATGATTGGATTCACCAATGCAACAGATCTTTTTGGGAATCCTGAAAGGGCGATAGGAAAACAAATTGATGTGAATGGGAAAAAACTCACCATTTGCGGCGTAATTCGAAAAGAAGGGAAAAGCTTTATTGGTTGGGATTATGATAAATGCGTCATGATGAGCAATGCTTTCTCGCGTCAATTATATGATCCGAAACAATCTAACCCGATACCCATCGTAAAAGGAAAAACAAATGTGACAACAAACGCATTGAGTCAGGAATTGAAAGGAATCATGAGACAAGTAAGAAGATTGTCTCCTTTACAGGAAGACAACTTTTCCTTGAATAGTGTGGAGGCCTTTAGTAAAGCGATTTCAGATTCATTTGTTACCATAAATATCGTAGGGTCCATCATTGGTGGAATCAGTTTAATTGTCGGTATGTTCGGGATAGCGAATATCATGTTTGTTACGGTAAAGGAACGTACTCCGGTTATCGGACTAAAAAAAGCGATAGGTGCCAAAAAAGGAACCATTCTGTTTGAGTTTTTACTAGAGGCGGCTATACTCTGTATCTTGGGTGGTGCTGTAGGTTTAGCACTCGTTTATGGATTGACCCTGATTCTTTCAGGACCATTGGAGTTCCCCGTTTATTTGTCCGCCCCTATGATTTTAACCACTGTCATCATTTGTTTGGCAGTGGGAATGATTGCCGGCATCATTCCTGCCTCACGTGCCGCAAGAATGGATCCCGTAAAAGCCATCAGAAGCCATTGATTTGATTAAATGTCTTCTTTCACTCATTTTCATTCTCACTCTCATTTTCACTCTTGCTCTCATTTTAATCTTGAATTGGAAAACACGCTCATTTCGACGCTTTTTAGTTAGTTTTGCACCTCAAAAAATAACCCAATGGCATTACAGGCAGGCATCGTAGGACTTCCCAATGTTGGAAAATCAACTCTATTCAATGCGGTTAGTAGCAGCGCGAAAGCACAAGCAAGCAATTACCGTTTCTGTAC
>JAURKN010000151.1 GCA_030831725.1 Ferruginibacter sp. | reverse complement strand
TGGAAATTCCTAACTCACGACAGATATCTTCAGCCTTTCGCCCAGATTCATGCTCTTTAATGGCCTTGATAATTTGTGTCTCGGTAAATTTTGATTTTTTCATATTGCTTCATTTAAAGTTACAGTTTTAGTAACTTTCAAATGAGCGAATTTTAGGGGAGCCTACACCAATAAGATTCAAATTTATCCCAACCCATCACAGGGTCAATTCACAATCGATGGTATCAGCAATGGATTCAATATAGTCATGTATTCCTCATCAGGACAAGAAGTTTTAGTAAGAAAAGGACTTAGTGGATTAACCGTCATTACAGAACACAAATTGCCTGCAGGAACATATTATTTGGAGATCATCACAGAAGACAATCAGCGTTTTTATAAAGTTGTAGTATTGTTTTGATCAACAATCCAGGATTAATAAATCCTTATGTCAATGAGAAAACAACGACAATAAAAAACCCCGCAATAAGCGGGGCTGTATGAAAATGATTTCCTTTCTTATTTCTGTACGGCACCTTCCACCAAAACTGTCGCCTTGTTGTTCAACACTTCAACGAATCCACCTTGTATGGAATAAGAAGCAGTATTGGTTTTGTCAGTCAAAACCTTCATGGTTCCGGCTTTCAGGGCACTTACCATCGGCGCGTGCTTATCCAGCACTTCGAACAACCCCTGTATGCCAGGTAACTGTACTCCATATACATCTCCTGTGAAAATCTTTTGCTCAGGTGTCAGTATTTCTAGTTTCATTTTGGTTGTTTGTAGTTAGAAGTTTGGTGTTTGTTGTTAGAAGTTTGGTGTTTGGCGTTTGATGCAAAATCCAATGAATAAACCTTTAACTCCAAACCTTAAACACCAAACATTTTATGCACTCGCTGCAGCCATCAATTTCTTACCTTTTTCAATAGCGTCATCCAAAGTACCAACCAGGTTGAATGCTGCTTCTGGATATTCATCCACTTCTCCATCCATGATCGCGTTGAATCCGCGGATGGTTTCTTCGATAGGAACAAGCACTCCTTTCAAACCGGTGAACTGCTCAGCTACGAAGAACGGCTGACTCAAGAAACGCTGTACTTTACGTGCACGTGATACAACCAGTTTATCTTCATCACTCAATTCATCCAAACCAAGAATCGCAATGATGTCCTGCAATTCCTTATAACGCTGAAGGATCAACTTCACTCTGTTTGCTGTGTTATAATGCGCTTCACCTACAATAGCAGGAGTAAGAATACGTGATGTTGAATCCAAAGGATCCACCGCAGGATAGATACCCAAATCCGCAATCTTACGACTCAATACCGTTGTAGCATCCAAGTGAGCGAAAGTAGTTGCCGGTGCCGGATCGGTAAGATCATCCGCAGGCACGTATACCGCCTGTACGGAAGTGATTGATCCGTTTTTGGTAGATGTGATACGCTCTTGCATTAATCCCATCTCCGTAGCCAACGTTGGCTGATATCCAACCGCACTTGGCATACGTCCCAACAAGGCCGATACCTCAGATCCTGCCTGGGTGAAACGGAAGATGTTGTCTACGAAGAAAAGGATATCTTTTCCTTGTCCGTCGCCTTCTCCATCACGGAAATATTCAGCAATGGTCAGTCCGCTCAATGCCACACGAGCACGTGCTCCTGGTGGTTCGTTCATCTGACCAAATACGAATGTCGCTTTTGAATCTTTTAATCCTTCCATGTTCACAGCGCTCAAATCCCAGCCACCTTCTTCCATGCTGTGTTTGAATTTATCGCCGTAGTTCATGATTCCGGCTTCAATCATCTCACGCATCAGATCATTTCCCTCACGGGTTCTTTCCCCCACTCCAGCAAATACCGATAACCCGCTATATGCTTTTGCAATATTATTGATGAGCTCCTGAATCAATACGGTTTTACCTACTCCCGCACCTCCGAACAATCCGATTTTTCCTCCTTTTGCATAAGGCTCGATCAAATCGATTACTTTGATACCGGTATAAAGTACTTCAGACGCTGTACTTAGGTTTTCGAATAATGGTGGCTTGGCGTGAATCGCACGTCCTCCCTCTTTGCTAACTTGAGGCAATCCGTCGATCGCATCACCGGTCACATTGAACAGTCGTCCTTTGATACCCTCGCCGATAGGCATGGTGATGGGTCTTCCCGTATCCACTACCGCAGTACCGCGAACAAGTCCTTCTGTTCCGTCCATAGCGATGGTTCTCACGCTATCTTCTCCGAGATGCTGCTGAACTTCAAGAACCAGGGTGTCACCATTGGCTCTTTTCAATTCAAGGGCGTTCATGATTTCGGGCAGTTTGGAGTTTTTGTCGAACTGAACGTCGACTACCGCACCGATTACTGATTTTATTTTACCTGTATTTGCCATAATCTATTGTTGGTAAATGATGTATTGAATCGGGCGCAAAGGTAAGGGTTGCTCGCCGATTTCAGCAAAGTAATCTGATTTTTTTAGCGTTTTTTGAAGGATGAATTCGTATTTGCCAGATAAACCCCACCCAAAATGACCATCAAACCCAAAATCTGTAGCCAGCCTATGGTTTCCCCATAGACAAAACCCCAACCCAGGGCTACAAAAGGTATCCCATACGTAACTGTGGATGCAAAAACAGAGCCTGCCTGCTTGATCAGGCGGTAAAACAGAATGCTGGCCAAAGAAGTACCTGCCGCTCCTAAAATCACGGAATACCCTATGGAAAGCATCACGGGTTTACTGTTGAAATCCAATTGAAAAAATCCGGAAAAAATCAACAAAATCATCGCAGGCAAGGCGCACAAACTCAAGGCCATGGAAACAATGTCGATGGATGCGATTTCTTTTAGATGCTTTTGTACCAGGTTCACATTGATGCCATAACACAAAGTTGCGATCAAAATGAATCCTCCGTACCCCATCTCTGTATTCAGAGCGAAGCTGTTTTTACTTAAAAAAAGCAAGGCAGTCCCTGAAAAAGCAATCAACACGCCGATGATTTTTCTGGGTTCTGTTTTGAGACTGAAGAACAAAATGCCAGATATTAAGGTAAAAACGGGAGTCATGGCGTTAAGCGCACCGGCCAAGGCGCTGTCGAATTTCTGTTCCGCCAAACAGAATAGATAAGCGGGAAAAAGGCTACCAAGAGCACCTGACAAAAAAACCAATCCGATTTTGGATGGCGGAATCTTCTTGAAATTTTTTAATGCCAAAGGCAACAATACCAGTCCAGACACGAAAATTCTCAATGAAGCCACCTGCCAGGCATTCAGCTTTTCCATGCCTGTTTTCATCAAAATGAAACTGCTGCCCCAGATAAAGGAAAGCAGAAGGAATAAAATCCATTTTTCGGCATTTCCTTTTTGCATTTGATCGTTGTTGAAAAGCAAAATTGGGCAATTATGGGATAATCGATACATTTATTTCTGATTGATTAACATTTAAAATAATAGTCATGGGTTTATTCAAAGAGTTTAAAAATTTTCTGATGCAGGGCAATGTCCTGGAATTGGCAGTAGCCGTAATCATTGGAGCAGCTTTCGGATCTATCGTTTCATCGTTGGTAGATCATATCATCACGCCACTATTGCTAACTCCCGCACTCGAAGCGGCGCAAGTGGACAATATCGAGAAATTGCATTGGGGTGCGGTGAAATATGGTAATTTCCTTTCTTCCATCATCAAGTTCCTGCTTACAGCTTTTGTATTGTTCCTGACATTAAGAACCATGAACAAAATCTCCAAAAACAATAAGGCTGCAGACCAATTACCGGCTCCTTCGGAAACAGATCAACTTCTCACAGAAATCAGAGACTTGTTAAAAAACAAGCAAGCATAGGTCGTATGAAAAAAATATTTTACAAAAAAGCGCTGATTTTTTCTGTTCTCTTTTTTTCCATAGCGGATAATATAAAATCTCAAGATCAAGTTGTTGTCGAATTAAAAAATGAATCCGACATAACCATAAAAAAAGATGAAGGAGACAGCATCAAGCTTACCTGGAAAAAAGGTGGAACGTTCAATCTGAATGTGAACCAAGCCTCCTCAAACAACTGGTCTGCCGGAGGTGATGAATTTTCATTATCCATAAACGCTTTTCTGAACGTTTTCGCCTTTTACCTGAAAGGCAAAAATTCTTGGGACAATTCATTGGATCTTGCCATCGGTATGGTTCAAAGTACCAGCTTGGGTAGACGAAAATCGAGTGACCGTTTGGATTTCACCTCCAAATATGGTTATTTCCTGAATCAAAAACTGAATCTGGCCTCTTTGCTGAACGTCAGATCTCAAATGGCGAATGGCTATAAATACGCTAAAACTGCCAGGGGTACTGACTCCTCTACGTTGATTTCGAATACATTCAACCCTACTCTAATCATTGTTTCAGAGGGATTCGACATCAAGCCTAGGAAAAACATCTCGATTTATTTTTCACCCATCACATCAAAATGGGTAATGGTCACAGAACCCGGATTACGAAGTCTTTATGGCGTAGATCCGGCTAAAGCCTTCAGATACGAGCTTGGAGCATTTTTTTCTGGGAACTATACCGGAAAAATCAAAGACAAATTCACATACAAAACAAAACTTGACCTCTTTTCCAACTATAAAAATGAGCCACAGAACATAGACGTGTACTGGACTCATGCGTTTGCCGCCAAAATAACACGATATATCAATTTCACTTTCAATGTGGAGATGATCTATGATAACGATACCAAGAACACAACGCCAGGTAAAGGTCCTGCCTCACAATGGCTGCAGCTTATGGGAATCGGATTCTCCTACGATTTCGGGTATCGTAAAATGCTGAAAAATTTGAAAAAATAAGTGCGCGCTAAGTCATTATCTTTGACCTCCGAAAATAATTCACCTTGTCCAACCAGAATTCATATCAAATCAAATTAGACCAGTTCGAAGGACCATTCGACCTGCTGCTTTTTTTCATAGAAAGAGATGAATTGGATATTTACAATATCCCCATCACCAAAATCACAAACGATTTTCTGGATCATATTCATGAAACCGGAAAACTGAACATCGAATTAAGCAGCGAATTCATTCTTTTCATCAGTACCCTGATGCGCATCAAAGCGAAAATGCTATTGCCAAGAAAAGAATTGGATCAGGATGGCAATGAAATCGACCCAAGACAGGAATTGGTAGATAAGATTCTGGAATACAAGAAATATAAGGAAGCCGCTTTAAAGATGGCAGAGATGGAGGCAGAGCGATTGCTGATGCTGAAAAGAGGAAATGTGATACAAGAGTTGTCGAAAATCGGAGAGGAAGCCGGAGAAGGAACAGAGATCCAAACGGTGACTTTGTTCAAGCTCATGAAGGCATTTGAAAAAGTAGTACTTCGCATCCAACAGAAAAACAACAAGCCGGTTCACACCGTGGTTCAGTACAATTATAACATGGAAGAATGCCGTGATTATCTCCTCGATTTATCTTCCAGCGAAAAAACACTTTCTTTCGAGCGCATATTCGACGTTTGCCAGGACAGGATCCACGCCATTTTCTTATTCCTCAACATGCTGGAGCTCGTGCAAAACAAATACCTCAAAATCGTTACCGGCGAAGGACGTAATAATTTCATCGTCGAATTCAATGAAGAGCGTGAAGAGGAAATCAGCAATCAACTAACGGAAGAGGATTTTAATCAAGGGATGTAAAGTTTGGATGTTTGGGGTTTGGGGTTTGTTGTTTGTTGATTCGAAATTTGGGATTTGGGATTTAAGATTTGGTTTAAAACAGGAATCAAAAGCCAATTCAATACGGATGCGCGCGCGAGCCAGGCAAAACGCGCGGAGCGATCGGGTTTGCCTTGATTTTTCTTTGCTTAGTTTCTTTGTATCAAGACAAAGAAATGAAGAAGAAAGACAACTGCTTTATTAATGCCGTTTTTCTTTGAAAGGTTTAGGATTGGATGCATATTGTTTGGGGTTTGTTTTTTGGATGTTTGTTGTTTGGATGTTTATCGTTTATCGTTTGGGGGTTGGACGTTTGGGGTGCTTCAACCTGGAAACTTGGAAACCCTATACATTGTACGTTTGGTGTTGGGGTTAATAAATCAAAAATCTGAAATCATTAATTTAAAATTCTTCCTCTCATTAATTTATAATTCTACTTTATGAATACTAAAAATTTTTTGGCGGCAGACAGAGGAACTGCAGATTATGGATGGCTTAAGCCCAATTATTATTTCAGTTTTGCTCAATATCACAATCCTTCAAAAATTCATTTCGGAACACTTCGGGTTTTAAATGACGATTTTATCATGGGCGGTGGCATGTTTCCTCCGCATCCGCATGATAACATGGAGATTGTCACCATACCCTTGACTGGCGCTGTTGAACATCGCGACAATACCGGTGGACATGGCATCATCAAAGCCGGCGACATTCAAATCATGAGCGCAGGTTCAGGTATTCAACATTCCGAAGCCAATGCGTCTAAAACAGAACCGCTGACACTATTTCAAATCTGGGTTTTTCCAAAAGTCAGAAACATCAATCCCAGATATGATCAAAGAACATTCGATGTTGAAGGACGAAAAAACAAATGGCAGGTTGTAGTATCTCCAAGAACAGAAGATGACGCATTATGGATCAATCAGGATGCCCGTTTTTCATTAACCAACGTTACAGCCGGAAATTCCATTGAATACACAAATGCTTTCGAAGGAAATGGCGTGTTTCTGGTTGTGATCAATGGAAGTGTCGAAGTGAATGGTATCACATTGCAAAAGAGAGACGCTATAGGCGTAAGTGAAACAGAATCGTTCATGATCAACGCGTCAGAAGACACAGAATTGCTGGCCATCGAAGTACCGATGCGATAATGAGATTGACAAAGGAGTTTCCAATCAGTTAATCAGCAATCATAAATCACGAATTAACAACGCTCTTTCCAACCATTTTCCTAATGTTCGCTTTGATGGATTCAACGTCGATTCCTATTTCTTCATAAAGCTGTTTAGGTGTGCCATGTTCTACAATACGATCGGGAATGCCCATGATTGTAACATCAGCCTTATATCCATTCGCATTCATGAATTCAAGAACGGCTGAACCAAAACCACCAACCACGGTACCATCTTCGATGGTGATCACTTTATTGTATTTGGAGAAAACTTCGTGAGCCATCTCTTCGTCGAGGGGCTTTACAAATCGCATGTCGTAATGTGCCACATCAATCCCTTCAGATTTCAAATCGCGGATTGCCGAAGAGGCAAAATTTCCCGGGTGTCCGATACTCAAAATGGCAATTTGGTCTCCATCTTTCAATTTTCTTCCGGTACCAATCTTGATTTCTTTAAATGGCTTTTTCCAATCAACCATAACGCCTTCTCCTCTTGGATATCTTATGACGAAAGGAAGCTCATTGCTATCCAGTTGAGCGGTATACATGAGGTTTCTGAGTTCCTCCTCGTTCATCGGAGCACTGACGATAAGGTTGGGAATGCAACGCATATATGCGATATCATAACAGCCGTGGTGCGTTGGACCATCATCTCCAACAAGTCCTGCCCTATCCAAGCAGAAAATGACAGGTAATTTCTGAATAGCCACATCGTGAATCACCATATCGTAGGCTCTTTGCATAAAGGAAGAGTATATATTGCAAAAAACTTTGAGCCCTTGAGTAGCCATACCTGCGCTAAGTGTTACCGCATGCTGCTCACAGATTCCGACATCGAAAGCCCTGTCTGGCATTTGTTCCATCATGTATTTTAAGGAACTACCTGATGGCATGGCGGGTGTGATGCCCATTACTTTTTCGTTCTTTTCCGCCAGTTCTATGATGGTGTGTCCGAACACATCCTGATATTTCGGAGGCTGGGGAACATCGAATGTTTTTTTGAAAATTTCTCCTGTGGTTTTATCGAACAAACCTGGCGCATGCCATTTGGTTTGATCCTTTTCTGCCAATTCATATCCTTTCCCTTTCACTGTTTTGATGTGAAGCAGTTTTGGACCGGGTATGTCCTTGAGGTCAGACAAGGTATCGATAAGCTTATGCACATTATGTCCGTCAATCGGGCCGAAGTAACGCAGCTGTAACGCTTCAAACAGATTGCTGCTTTTGCTTACAATTCCTTTCAAACTGGCTTCGAGTTTTGAGGCCATTTCACGACTGAAATTCTTACCCACAGGCAATTTACCCAAGGCCTTCCATACATTATCACGCATTTCGTTGTATGTATGGGAAGTGGTGATGTCTGTGAGATATTCTTTAAGTGCCCCTACGTTAGGGTCGATACTCATATTGTTGTCATTGAGGATGATCAACACATTGGATTTGGCAAATCCGGCATGATTCATCGCCTCGAATGCAAGACCAGCAGTCATGGCACCGTCTCCGATCACAGCGATATGCTGCCGATTCTTTTCTCCTTTGTATTGTGAGGCCATAGCCATACCCAAAGCTGCCGAAATAGATGTGGATGAGTGTCCAACTCCAAAGGCATCATACTCACTTTCACCACGCTTGGGAAAACCACTCAATCCATTGTATTTTCTGTTGGTAGGAAACTGGTCTCTTCTTCCGGTGAGTATCTTATGTCCATATGCCTGATGCCCCACATCCCATACCAATTGGTCGTCGGGTGTATTGAATACATAATGGAGAGCGACGCTCAGTTCCACCACACCCAAACTTGCACCGAAATGCCCACCATACACACTCACCACATCAATGATGTATTGACGAAGTTCCTGACAGACCTGAGGCATTTTTTCCTTTCCGAAAAGTTTCAAATCTTCGGGGCTGTTTATTTTTTGAAGTATGGGTCCTGCTTTTATGTCCATATAAAGGAGTTATTGAGTCTTGTGTGTAAAAATAACCATAATATCCATGAAGATACATCAACAATATTTCTGTAAAAAAGTTTGATGGATATCGTAGGGATTTGAATCAATCCGTGTTGTATCGTTCAACCTTGTCAATTCCGGGCAAATCAAGCAAATGGGATACCAAATCTTCCAGTTGTTCCTTGTCTTTCACGAAAACGCGGACATTGCCTTCAAAAACACCATCCTTCGCTTCGATGGTCATCGCCGAAATGTTGATCTTCAGATCACCGCTGATCAGATTGGTGATTTTATGGATCACACCCACATCATCCAATCCTAAAATCCTCAAACCGGTGAGGAAGGAAATCTCCTTGTTCTTCGCCCACTTCGTTTTTACCACGCGGTGTCCGTAATTCGCCAGCAGTCTTGTGGCATTCGGACAATTGGTTCTGTGAATTTTCAGCCCCTCGCCCGTAGAAATAAATCCAAAAACATCGTCACCCGGAATCGGTTTGCAGCAATTGGCAAGCGTATACATGATTCTGTCGCCGCTCTCTCCGAAGATGATCAGTTCCGTATCTTTTTTCTGCAAACTTTTTTCATCTGCA